>CAZARD010000025.1:0-14156 GCA_964487505.1 uncultured Blastocatellaceae bacterium
CGCTCCAGTCCGAAATCGAAAATCGAAAATCCCGGTCTGTTAAAACTTGTTGACCATCCGTTCGGGCGTGCTTTAGAATATACGTGCGACGCCTGTCGCTCCACGTTCGCAACCCTCAAGGATGAAACGCAAAATCAGCCTAATTTATTTTGTGGTTCTGACGCTGCTCGCCGTCGGTATGCTCCCGCTCGTTCTGACGAGTTGGACGCTTTCGGACCGGAGCGCGAAGGAACTGCGCTTGCTTGAGGGGCGATACCAGACGCAGTTGGTGCAGGACAAGGCGCGCCAGATCGAGTTTTTCGGCCAGCGGTACGCGGATCTCGTCGGAAGCTACGCCAAGGCGCTCGAGCTCTCGAACGACTTCTCGCTGCTCTCATCGGCGCAGACGGAATCAAAGCTCTCATCGACGCTCGAAGAGAATCCGTATCTCATCGCGTTGTTTATCAAGCCCGTCGGCGCCGAATCGATCGCAGTTCGCCGCGCGAAATACGTTGCGACCGACGAACTGGAATCGATCGCGGCTTCCTTCGCGCCGAGTTTCGAGGCCAAGAAACTCGTTTTCGGCAGACCGCAGCGCATCGGGTCGAGCGGCGAGATCGTGCTGCCGATCGCTTCGCCGGTCGTCATCGGCGACAATGTCGCGGCGACCGTGATGGCCGTCGTATCGATGCGCGAGATCTCGCGGATAATGGCCGAGACCCGGCCCGCGTCCGAGGAGGAGCTTTGGCGATCCGGGCTTCCGATAATCCTCGTCGTCGATGAGCGCGGAGTTGCGGTCTTTCATCCCGATCAGACCGTCGTCGCGTCCCAAAAGTCTTTTGCCGCTCTGAAGATCGTTCAGGAATGGATGGAAGCGAACTTGCAGGTCCAGTCGGCTCTGGTTCCGTTTTCGACCGAATACGGCGGCGTCGAACACGAGATGATCGGAGCCTATTCGACGGCGGCATTCCGGAATGAGTTGCGGCTCGGCGTCATCGCAATGCAGGATGAGAGCCGCGCGCTGGCATCCGTCGGCGAAATGCGGCGCAAGGTCTGGATCATCGGGCTCGGGTTTGCCTTCTTCGCGCTCGTCGTCGGACTCGTCCTGGCGCGTATGATGACCGTTCCGATACTCAACCTCGTTGGCGTCGCCCAGAGGATCGCCCACGGAGACTATTCGTCGCGGGTCGAGACGAAGAGTTTTTCGGAGATCGGTTCGCTCGGCGAGGCGTTCAACCTGATGAGCGACAAGGTCCAGGAACAGATCGAGAAACTCGCGCGCGCGGCCGAGGAGAACCGCGAACTGTTCGTCGGGACCGTCAAAGCGCTGGCCGCGGCGATCGACGGCAAGGACCGCTACACCCGCGGCCATTCCGAACGCGTCGCGCGCTTTTCGGTCGCGATCGGCAAGCGTCTGAAAATGTCCGAAGAAGATCTCGAATCACTCCGCATCAGCGCGCTTCTGCACGATGTCGGGAAGATCGCGATCGACGATGCGATCCTCAAGAAACCGTCGGCGCTAACGGATGAGGAGTTCGAGATAATGAAGACGCATCCCCAACGCGGCTTCAAGATAATGTCCCAGATACCGCGAATGCGCGAATTCCTGCCGGGAATGTATATGCACCACGAGATGGTCAATGGCCAGGGGTATCCGCAGGGGCTCAAAGGCGACGAGATCCCGCTGCAGGCGAAGATCGTTTCGGTCGCCGATACGTTCGATGCGATGACGACCGACCGACCGTACTCGAAGGGAATGGAACTCGGCGCGGCGCTCGACCGCGTCCGGTCCTTCATCGGCACGCGGTACGACGGCGCAGTCGTCGAGGCCCTTATCCACGCCTGCGAGAACGGCGAGATCCGACCGGTTGGCGGCGCGGTGAAGCCGAAGCCGGCCCACGCGTCGGAAGACCAGGAATGTATGAAATTGTTCGAACGGAGGGTTGCTTAGGGCGCGGACCCTGGATTGATTCGGTATGAACGTCACGGATTCTCAAGAGATCTGGCAGATCGATATCGGCGATCAGGTTTACGAGGCGACCTTCGATGTGATGGCGCAGTGGATCTCGGAAGGAGCGCTGCTGCCGCAGGACAAGGTGCGGCGCGGCAATCTTCGCTGGATCGAGGCACGTCGCGTTCCGGCGTTGGTTCCTTTTTTCAACGCAAAGGAGACCGGCGCGCCGGCGCCGATCGTGGCCTCGACGGCATTTCCTCCGAGCGAACCGTCGACGACGGCGACTTTTGCTTCGTCAGCGCCGTCATTTCCGTCGATGACGGCGGGCCCGCCGGCCGACCCGTTTCGCGGGGAGATCGTCGAACCGGCGTTGAATCCGACGTTCGGCGGACCGCCCGCGGTCGGACTCGCGCCACCCGAGCCGGATCAGACGGTCTTTGAGATCCCGCACGAGGACGTGATTCCGCCTGAACTCCCGAAGAACTGTTCGATGCACTCTTCGTCACCGGCGTTTTTCGTCTGCGAAACCTGTGCCAACGTCTTCTGCAAACTCTGCCCGAAGACATACGGTTCGGTCAGGATCTGCCCGTTCTGCGGCGCCGGATGCCAACGGATAGAACAACAGCGAAGAAAGGACCAGCAGGCCGCGGAATACCGCTCGGCGGTGACCGGCGGATTCGGGTTTTCCGACTTCGGCGCCGCCTTCTCCTACCCATTCAGATTCAAAACGAGCCTCGTCTTCGGCGCGGTCCTGTTCATGATCTTCACGCTCGGGCAGAATGCCACAGCGTTTGGCGGCATCTTTATGCTTTCCGCGGCGCTGATGTGCTATATGCTCGGCAACATGCTTTATTTCGGTATCTTGACCAACGTCCTTGAGAATTTTTCGCAAGGTTTCACCGACCGGAACTTCATGCCGAGCTTTGACGAGTTCTCTTTGTGGGACGATGTCGTTCACCCGTTCTTCTTGAGCATTGCGGTATATATCGTTTCGTTCGGGATGTTCATCGCGGTGATTGGAGGTTCGGTCCTTTATCTGGTCAAATCGGCGCCGACGCTTCCGGGCGCGCAGAATTCGGCCGTGCCATCGGGCGAGGATATCGCGCGTTTCAACAAGGCGTTCGGCGACGCCAACCGCAAGGATCCGACGTCGGCCGAGGACGAGGAGGAACAGTTCCGGAAGCTGGACGAGTTCATCCGCGAACAGCGCAAGAAACAGCTCGAATCGGGGATCGGCAAGACGCCCGAAACCGTTCAGAAGGAACGCTCGGAATTCGTTTCGAAGATCCTCGCGATGGCCGGTCCGATCCTGATCCTCGGGGGGCTCGCGTTTCTCTGGGGCATTTTCTACTTGCCCGCGGCCTGCATGGTCGCAGGCTACACGCGATCTTTCGTCGCAACGATCAATCCGAAGGTCGGACTGGATACGATCAGGGTTCTCGGGGGAGATTACGCGAAGATCCTACTGATGGGATTCATCGTCGCGATCCTTTCAGGGTTCGTCGGGATGATCCTCGCGATCGTCTTCTTTCCGTTCGCGTTGCCGGGCGTCGGAAACCTTCCGGCGATCGCCGTCGGATCGTTGTTCTCTTTCTATCTTTCGGTCGTCTTTTCGGTCGTTCTCGGATTCGCGCTTTACAAGAACGCCGACAAACTTCAGCTCTACCGCGGCTGACACGGCAATTTGGGGCCGAACCGGCAGGGAACGCGTCGAACGCGGTCCCTGCCTTTTTCTTTACGCGCCGACTTATCTATAATCTAGTTTTCAAGTCGGGAGCGACCCGCAACCTCAGTCCGTTTTTTAGCTTATGGGATTTTTTTGGCGCAGGAAGAAGGACGAAGACAAGTTTTCGAGTTCGGTGCTCGGGCTCGACAAATCGATCGAGGAACTCCGCAAGCAGGAAGAAGAAGCGGAAAAGGCGATCGGCGTCCGGTTCTACAACGCGATCGAGAAGACGCGTTATTCGATAAACAACAAGCTCGACTCGATCTTCGAGGGCCGCAAGCGGATCGACGACGAGTTCCTCGACGAACTCGAAGAGATGCTGATCTCGACCGACATCGGGGTCGCGACGACGATGCAGATCCTCGATGCCATACGCCGCGGGGTTTCGCGACAGGAGATCAGCGATCTCGACGCGCTCAAGCGGATTATGAAGGGCGAACTGCTGTCGATCCTGCGGCATTCTACCGAACGCGGCATCGCCGACGAGACGAAGTACGATCTCGCGATCAAGCCCTACGTGCTGATGGTCGTCGGCGTCAACGGCGTCGGGAAAACGACGACGATCGGGAAGCTCGCCCAACGGATCAAGGACGAGGGCAACGGAGTGCTGATCTGCGCGGCCGACACGTTCCGCGCCGCGGCATCCGATCAGCTTGAGATCTGGGCCGAACGCGCCGGTGTCGAGATAATCCAGCAGAAGCAGGGCACCGATCCGGCGGCGGTCCTGTTCGATTCGCTCCGCGCCGCAAAAGCGCGCGAGGCAGACGTTTTGATCGTCGACACGGCCGGCCGGCTTCACAACAAGTCCAACCTGATGGCCGAGCTCGAGAAGATGAAGCGCGTCGCCGGCCGCGAGGTCGAGGGCGCGCCGCATGAAACGCTGCTCGTGATCGACGCGGTAACGGGGCAGAACGGGCTCGAACAGGCCCGGCAGTTTATGAAGACCGCCGATGTCACGGGGATCGTTCTGACGAAACTGGACGGTACCGCGAAGGGCGGCATCGCGGTCGCGATCGCCAAGGAACTCAACTTGCCGATCAGATACGTCGGCGTCGGCGAAAAGGTCGACGACCTGATGGTCTTTGACGCGGAACGATACGTAAACGGGTTATTCAATTGACGGAACAGGAACGATTGGACAAAAGATTCATGCGCCGCGCACTTGAACTCGCGGCGCAGGGGCACGGCCTCGTAAGCCCTTCACCGCTCGTCGGATGCGTGATCGTCACGGAGATCGGCGAAATCGTCGGCGAGGGGACCTACGAGTACGAAAACGTGACCCACGCCGAGGTGATCGCTCTCAACCAGGCCGGCCGTTGGGCGCGTGGCGCCACGGCCTATGTCTCGCTCGAACCGCACGCACACGTTGGCAGGACCGAACCCTGCACAAAAGCACTTATCGAGGCCGGGATAATGCGAGTCGTATGTCCGATCGAGGATCCCAACCCGCTTGTTTCGGGACGCGGCTTTCAGGAATTGCGTGACGCCGGGATCGAGGTCGATGTCGGATTGTTCGAACGCGAGGCCCGACACCTCAACGAAAAGTTCACGGTTTGGCACAAGTTCGGGCGCCCCTTTGTCCATCTCAAGCTCGCATCGAGTCTTGACGGGCGGATCTCTTTTGACCGCGCGAAGGCGACGGCCATCTCCTCACAAAAGGCGCTGGGGCGTGTCCAGGACCTCCGTCACCAGTACGATGCGATCCTGATCGGCGGGAACACCGCCCTCGTCGATGATCCCGAATTGACCGATCGGAGCGGTAAAAGGCGCCGACGGCCTTTGGCCCGCGTCGTTCTCGACAACCGTCTCCGGATTCGCACGGATTCGAAACTCGCTGTCACGGCGCGCGAGATTCCGACGATCGTCGTCTCAAAATCGAAGGACCAAAAGAAGATCGATCAACTGGTCGCGCTCGGGATCGATTTCGTCGGCACCGACGCGCGCGATCTTCTGACCGTTCTCGAGGAACTGAACAAGCGCGGGATCCAGAGCGTGCTCGTCGAAGGCGGGACGGCGATCGCCGGCGCGTTCTTCGACGCGCGTCTGATCGACCGCTTCACGTTCATAATCGCGCCGATCGTCATCGGCGGCCACGCGCCGCTCGCCGTCGGCGGCCTCGGGGCCGAATCGCTGGCCGAGATCGTGCGGCTCCGCGAGATCGATTACGAGATCTACGACGGCGACATCGAGATCACGGGACTGCCGTTTCACGGCGCCATCAAGGCAGCAGGAATCCAAGATCGCTAGAGGCGAAGTTGCGGAGATTCGGAAAGACCGCGCTCAGTTCTGCCGGCGCGAGACCGAACCACGTGGCTAGCGTCGCTCCGTACTGATCGACCGAGGATGTCGGGATCCATCGTCCGCGCGCGGTCGACCCGGAATCCGCATCGTCGGGTCCGTTCTGGACAAGCGTCGGAAACGGTGTTCCGTTTGAGGTCGGCATTCCGTAGAAATTTCCGCCGATGACCGATCCGCCCAGCACGAAAGCGTGACTTCCCCACGCGTGGTCACTCCCGACATTGGCACCGGACCCGGCCGGGTTGAACGTCCGGTTGAAGTCCGACATCGTAAACTGTGTGACCTTGTCGCCCAATCCCTGGACAAGCATTTCTTCGTAGAACGCGCGCATCGCCTGGCTGAGCTGCGCGACGAGGTTCGATTGGGTTCCGAGCTGGCCGTTGTGCGTGTCCCAGCCGTCGATCCGGCAATAGAAGATCTGGCGGTTGACCCCGAGGATCGTCCGCGATTTGACCATTCGCGCGATTTGCTTGAGCTGGTTCCCGACCTCGGTGTTCGGGAAAGCGACCGTCACCTCGGACGTACTGTTCAGCGCCTGGCTGATCTCGAGAGCCTGGCGCTGGAACGAATTCGAGGCGGCGACCAGTTCCTGGCCGCCGTCGAGCGCCATCGCTTGGCTGAGGGCCGCAAAACGGGCGTTCGAGATCGGCGTGTTGTTGTATCCGACCAGCGCGAGAACGCTGCTCAGCGATGTCGGCGCCGGCGACAGCGCGAGCGGCTGGGTCGTCTCTCCGATAGTGAAAAGAACGTTGCCGCCGAGCGAACTGATCGTCGGAACGAGCGCCGAAGGGTTCGCGGATGCAGTGATCCGGTCAGACGTTCGTCCGCCCCATCCGGAAAGCGCGACCTGATCGGACCGGGACGTATGGAACTGGTTGACCTGGTCCGTGTGCGAGAAAAGCTGATAGGGCCTCTGAACCGAGCCGTTCTGGTATTGCGCCCGCGTCATCGGCGCGACGAGCGTTCCGACATTGGTTACGGCCGCCAGTTTGCCTTGGGCCCAGAGTTCGTATATGCCGTTGTTGATGCCGCCGGCAACGGTCCCGAAGCTCGGGTGAAGCCCGTAGCTGAGCCCGCCGATGCGTGGCACGGCGATCGGCAGCAACGCGCCCTGCGCGAGGGCCAGTCCCTGCGTTGCCCGTGCCTGCGCGTACGCCGCGTAGTTGCTCACCGAAGCGTCGCTGTGGTTCGGCACGATCAGATTGTTGCCGTCGCTTCCGCCCGACTGGAAGATACAGACAAGCGCCCGGTAGTCGGAAGGTACGGCCGGTTTCGCCAGCGCTCCGAGAGCTCCGAAATGTCCGATCTGCGAGGCAAGTGCCGTCATAGAAAGCGCCGCCGTGGAGTCCTTTAGAAAATCGCGTCTGTTCATACTCATTAGGTTTCGGATGGCCTCCTACCTCTGGATCTGGTATTGGGATGAAGCGGCGATCAAATAAACCGCCTGTTTGACACGCAACAGGGAACTCGTCGCCGGTATCGACGCGACCGCCGTGAGCAGCGACGCCCGATGCTCGGCCGACATCGCCCCGTGGAGCATCTTGTAATTCAGCAGATCGAGAAGCTGATTGCCGGAAGCGTCGGCATCGGCGGCGGCGACGGCTTCACTCATATCGAGCGAGATCCCCCGCAGCGAATCGGTCGCATTCGGCGCGATCCCGTCGAAAACGAGAACGTAAAGAAAGTTCGTGCGGTTCGTCGCGTACGTCGAGTTCAGGATCCCGAACTCCGGAGCGTTGAGCGTCGTGCCCGGAACGACGTAGTCCGGCGGGTAGTAATTGAAGACCGACGGCGCATAGAATGGATTCTGTCCTATCTTCGTCATCTGCGTGCTCAGCCCGCCGTCGGTGATCGAATCGCCGGCCCAAGAGCGAGCCGGGAAGGTTCTTCCGAGGTTAGTCACGAGCTGGACCGGCTCGCGAAGCTTGCCGTAGCGCGGCGCGGTCTTGATGTTGCCGCGCGCTTCGGGGTCAAGCAGGATCGCGCGGACAACTGCTTTCAGATCGCCGCGGACGTTGTTGCCGTTGTTCTCGAAGACCGACGCGACGCGCTCGACATACGCGGGCGACGGATCGCTGGTCACGAAGTGCTGGATCAGGATCCGGCTCACGAAGGGCGGCACGTTCGGATGCTCGAAGATGTTGTCGATCGCCTGCCGAAGCGATGTTTCCGAATAAGAAAGGACCTGGCCGGTCGAACAACCGTCGCAGGCAAGGATCGTCCGGTTCGCGACATTCGGATAATCGAGCAGCGTTTTCGCGCCGAGGTCGTGATTCGCGGGCTGGATTATCATCGGATCCTTGAAATTGAGAACGCCGGGCGCGGCGTTCGGGCAGTCGGCCGTGTTGCAGTAACTCCAGCCGGTCAGCACACGCGCGAAGTTGTTGACGGTCGACTGATCGTAGGTCGGGATCGGATTGTTCTGCGCGTCGCGCATCAACGTCCCGTCGCGGTTCAATCGAAAAAGGCCGATCGAGAAGAGCTGAAGGATCTCGCGCGCATAATTTTCGTTCGGGTTGTCCTTCGTGCTCCGGATCATGTCGAGATAATCGCCCATCGCAGGGTTGAGTGTCATTTCATACATCAGATCGCGGTAATTTCCGAACGCGTTCTTCGACAGCACCTTGTGCCAGGCGACCATATAGCTCGACTGCTGGATGGTCATCGCTGAGGTGACCCAGATCTGGCTGAGCGCCCAAGCCGTCCGGTGGCGCAGCTGTGCGTTGCCGTAATAGGCTTCCTTAAAGAACCATTGCTGCAACGGAACCGCTGTGTATCGCTCGCGGTAACAGGTCGGATTCGTCGTCTGCGAGCATCCCGACGGCGGGTTGGTGGGCATCAACGGGATCTCGGGATATGGAATCGACGGATAGGCCGCGTCAAACTGTTCGGCAAGCCAGGTCCTCAGTCCGATCCGCCGGAGACGGTTGTCGGCTTCGGTCGATGGCCCGAAAGCGGCCTGTTCGAGGAATCGGACGCGATCGCCGGACCATCGATAGCCGACCAGATCGGTGGTCTGCGGCTCGGCGTTCGCACCGGCGAGATAGGCCGGCACCGGCATCGTGGCCCCGCGGCCGAGCACGATCTTCAGCCCGTTGCTTGCGAGACCGCGCCACGTTGCGTAGATCACCGATTCGCCGTCGGCGACCGGCTGGCCGCGAAATCCGGAAGCATCAAACAGACGCAGCATCACATCGACGTCGCCCGTCTTGTGCGCGGTCATCGAGTCAACCCGCAGTTCGAACGTTTTCCCGCTCTTCTGCAAAAGATAGAATCGAAACGCGTTCGCCCCCTCGTCCGGCATCAGAGCGACGTTGCCGATCAGAGCTTTCACGCGCGAATCCGGCCCTGGCTGAAAAATCTCGTTCTGAGGCCGAACGCCGCCGCGCCGCGGTTTTGATTCGACGGCGCCTGCGATACTCTTTAGAATCGGCGGCGGTGAATCCGGGTTCGGATCGATGTCGGTCTGCGCGATAACGATCGTCGTCAGAAGTATCGGAAGCAAGAAAACGGGTAATTTGCGGAACATATGCGTGTCTCCGATCTGTTTCGGGCCGCAACTGCGGCGGCTCTGTCTCCTTTCGGTATCCGCGATGGCTCGCGTGACCGAATGATACATCAGGTCGCGCCGAATCCGATAATCGCTCACGGGACCCAGGATGAAGAGAATCCCTTTTGCCAAAAAGTCTCTCGGCCAGAATTTCCTGTCCGATGAGAACTACGTACGGAAGATCGTCGCCGCACTCGGACCGGGCGACGACGTTCCCGTGATCGAGATCGGGCCCGGGCGCGGCGCGTTGACGGCCGGACTGATCGCCGCCGGCTGCGCGGTCACGGCGATTGAGATCGACCGCGATCTGGCACCGCTGTTGAGTGAACGATTCGGCGCCTCGGGGAGGTTCCGGTTGATCGAGGGAGATGCGCTCGAGATCGATCTTGAGCGCATCTTCGACGGGCCGTCGAAACTCGTCGCGAACCTGCCTTATTACATCTCGACCGCGATCCTGCGTCGCCTTGCCGAGAATCGTTCGGTCTTTTCGGAATTGGTTCTGATGCTTCAGCGCGAGGTCGTCGACCGGATCGTCGCACGGCCCGGCGAAAGCGAGCGCGGGTTTCTGACCGTCATCGTCGAGGCCTGTTTCCGGGCCGAGCGGCTCTTCGACGTTCCGCCGAACGCTTTCCGGCCGGAGCCGAAGGTCACGAGCGCGGTCGTCCGGTTGATCCCGAAACCGGCGGACGGGACCGAAGACGCGAAACTGTTCGCGATCGCCGCCGCCGGGTTTCGGCAGAAAAGAAAGACGATCCTGAACAATTTGAAAAGCGCGGCGATGAAATCGGATCCGGTCGCGCTGCTCACCGCGGCCGGAATAGATCCAAGGCTCCGCGCCGAGGATCTGACGCTCGATCAATGGAAGGCGCTCGCGGCGCTCGTCACTTTTTGAGCCGATAGCTGGTGCGCGACCGCACCGCGACGTTCGGGCGGTCGACCCTGACCTTGATGATCCGCGGAACATCAGGGCCCGTTTCATCATCGGGATAGAATCCGAGCCGGTATTGCCGGCGCAATTCGTCGGCGATGCCGAGGAACATCTCGTCGAGATCGTTGTCCTTTTTGTCGAGGAAGCGGCCGGCAGTCAGATCGGCCATCCTGTTCAGATACTCGCGGGCCATTTGGTTGGCGACGGCCTCGCGGCGGCGCCGGCGTTCGTCACTTCGTTCCCGTCCGGGTCGGTCGCGGCCCATCGGCCCCGGAAATCGGCCGCCACGCCTCCAGCCAGGGCCGGCACCGAGAGGAAGCGTGGTCTCGTAGTAGACCGGATAGATCATCACGTCCGATTCCTCGAGCGTTCGCAGGACCTCGTTCTCGTAGGCATAACTGCCGAAATCCTTGCCGTCGGTGATGAGTATTATCGCTTTGCGGCCGGTGACCCCGTTCAGGCTTTTGCCGACGGTTTCAAGCACGGCGTCGCGCATCACGGTCCCGGGCATTTCGCCGATGTCGACGTCCTTGATCGCGCGTTCGAGGACCTTTTTGTCGGACGTCAGCGCGCAGCCCACGCGGACCTCGTAGTCGAAAGTGACGATCATCGCCGAATCGCCGGATCCGAGGACACGGATGAACTCCTTGGCCGCCTTCTTGATCTTTCCGAGGATGTTTTCGGTGCTGCGGCTGGTATCGAGCAGGATCGCGACGCGGAGCGGCTCCTGCTCGGCGGCGAAGAATTCCGTCTTGCGCTCCTTCCCGTCAACGAAGATAGTGAAATCCCCCTTCCCAAGACCGGTGATGTACCGGCCCTGGCGGTCGCTGACGACGACCGGGACGCTGACGAGCGCGGTCTCGACGCGGATCACGTCGTCGCGTTCGGGAACCTGCGCCGGCGCTCCCAAACACAACACAATCAACCCGAAGATCATTCCGGCCGCGAGCCTCATTTTGTCACCTCGGACGGTTTGACGCGTTCGCCCGTCGGCTGGCCGAAAAAAAAACCGGCGGGAGCATCGACTCCGGCCGGCCAGAACTTTTCAGTTGCAAGGAGACTAACTCGCGTTTTCGGCGACCACCGGTTCCTTTTTCGAAAAGATCAAGGAAGCCGCGACCGATACGGCGATGACGCCGAGAATGATACCGAGCGAAATGCTGATCGGGAATTTGCCCCCGAAATAATCATTGAGCCAGACCATCTTGAGTCCGACGAAGACGAGCACCACGGCCAGTCCGTATTTCAGCAGATGGAATTTGTCCACGGCGCCGGCGAGCATGAAGTACATCGCCCGCAGACCGAGGATCGCGAAGATGTTCGACGTGAACACGATCATCGGCTCTTTTGTCAGCGCGAAGATCGCCGGCACACTGTCGACTGCGAAGATGATGTCCGTCAGTTCGAGGAACAGGAGCGCCATGAAGAGCGGCGTCGCGAAGATTCTCTTGTCTTTCTTAACGAAAAACTTCTGGCCCTCGAGTTGCGTCGTTACCGGCACGAACCGCTTGAAAAGTCGGATTATGAAATTCTTTTCCGGATCGACGTCCTTGTCGGGCGCGATCATCATCTTGATGCCGGTCACGATCAGGAAGGCCCCGAACAGATAGATCACCCAGTGGAACTGCATCAGCCACGATCCGGCGGCGATGAAGATCGCGCGGAAGATCAGCGCGCCGATGATCCCGTAAAACAGGACCCGATGCTGGTATTTCGCGGGGATCGCGAAATACGCGAAAACCATCACGAAAACGAAGATGTTGTCGACCGAAAGCGATTTCTCAACGACGTAGCCGGTCAAGAATTCGAGCGAAAGTCGTGTACCGACCTCGGCGCCGAACTTGTCGACGGTGTAAAAGTAGAAGAGTCCGTTGAACGCCAGCGCGAGGCTGACCCAAACAATGCTCCACATCGTCGCTTCCTTGAACGACACTTCGTGCGCCTTTCGATGAAAGACACCGAGATCGAGCGCGAGCATCAAGAGAACGAACCCCGTGAACGCGGCGTAGAACCACCAGTATTCAGCAAATGGAAATGACATTTATCTAATATTCCTCCGGATTTTCAATCCAGTAGTTTCTTTATCAAAACAGACAAACCGGATTTCTTCTTTCTCGGTTTGTGATAGGCCTTCGCGCCGGACGAACCGAGCCGCTTGGCTAAAAATTTGAAAACCAACTTCTTGATAAGACCTTTCATAAAAAATGACGAAGTTGACTGACCTGCCCTTGTTCGTTACCTTCCCCTTGCTCGTTCTTCAGTCAACTCCGTCATCGGCGAACGTTAATTCGCCGACACCAAACTGAACTCCCCGATGCGACGGGTGTCCATCGCCTCAAGCCGTTCGATCCTTTTCGCCGTCGCGGGATGCGTGCTGAACAGACCTCGCAGTCCGCCTCCCGCGAACGGGTTGATAATGAAGAGGTGTGAGGTGGCTGGATTCCCGGATCTCATCGGAACCTGACTCGACCAGCCCTCGATCTTTCTGAGCGCCGAAGCCAGCGCCAACGGATTTCCGCTCAATTCGGCTCCGCGCTCGTCGGCGATAAACTCGCGCGAGCGGGAGATCGCCATCTGGATCAGCATTGCAGCGATTGGCGCAAGAAGGATCCCGAGCAGACCGCTCGCCGGACTCGAACCTTCCTCGTCGTCGGAACTGCCGAAAAGCGAACTCCAGAACGCCATCTCCGCGATAAATCCGATCGCTCCGCCGATCGCGCCGGCCACCGTCATCACGAGCGTATCGCGATTCTTGATGTGCCCGATCTCGTGCGCCAGGACCCCAAAGAGTTCGTCCGCGGAAAGCATCGCCAGCAACCCGTTGGTGACCGCGACGGCCGCATTTTTCGGATTGCGTCCAGTCGCGAATGCGTTTGGCGCGGTTTCCGGGATGACATAGATGCGCGGCATCGGGATCTCGGCACGATCGGCGAGCGTCCGAACCATCCGGTAGAGATCTGGCGAGTCCTCAGGCCCGACCTCGCGCGCCTTGTACATCCGCAGGACAAGTTTGTCAGAGAACCAATAGGCGCCGAAGTTCATCGCCAGCGCCAGCCCGACGGCGACGATCAGTCCCGCCGTTCCGCCGATTGCCTGCCCGACCATCAAAAACAATCCCGTCAGGAACGCGAGCAACGCAACTGTTTTCAATCGATTCAACATAGATTCTTTGTTTCCGGTTTCGCAGGCAAAAGAAAAAGACCTCATGCCGACGAAAAACTTAAAAAGCTTTGGTCGCACAAGGTCTTGATATTTGCTCCGATGGACCGAACCGCGCTCCGGGCGATTGTATTGACGATCACATCGAACCGATTAGGGCTATCTACTCCCCTTGGCCGAATTGTTAAGAGTATCCTAAATAATCATTATTTTTTTGTCAAGTATGAAATGAAAAAATCTTCGAATTGAAAAATGGGGGTCGATCGTTCCCATCGGATTTGGGAATTCGGACTTGGGATTGCGGAACTCTGACGATCCGAATCCCAAATCCCCGTTCCAATTGACGATAATCGCGGATCGATCGCTCCCGCGATCGGGCCCCCTTACTGCGTGCGGGGTTCCGCATTGGGATCCGCATCGGCGGCACGCGTCAATTCGAACTCCGAAATCCAAAATCCAAAATCCAAAATCCCCAATCCCCAATCCCAAATCCAATTGACGATAGTTGCGGATCGATCGCTCCCGCGATCGGGCCCCCTTACTGCGTGCGGGGTTCCGCATT
>CAZARD010000025.1:14256-16270 GCA_964487505.1 uncultured Blastocatellaceae bacterium
TCCAAAATCCAAAATCCAAAATCCCAAAACCAACATCCGAAATCCAAAATCGAGGATCCCAAATCCGAAATCCCTTCTCTTGTCATCCGGCGTTAAAGCGAATACACTCAAAATTCACCTCAGACACGGGAGAATAGGCATTTTGAGCAAGATAGAGATCATACCTTTGGGCGGGATCGGAGAGTTTGGAATGAACTCGATGGGGATCCGATTCGGCGACGAAATGATCGTCATCGATGCCGGGATGGGCTTCCCCGAGGAAACGCCTTACGGGGTCGACATCTCGATCCCGAATTTCGATTTTCTCGAGCCCTATCGCGGAGATCTGACGGCGCTGATTCTGACCCACGGGCACGAGGACCATATCGGCGCTCTGCCGTATTTCCTGCGCAAGTTCAATGTTCCCGTCTACGCGTCGCGGTTCACTCTCGGGCTCGCCGAAAGAAAGCTCGATGAGCACAAGATGCTCGATGAAGTGCTGCTCCACCGCGTCCACCCGAATGACATCGCTGAGATCGGGAATTTCCGAGTCGAGTTCATACACGCGTCCCATTCGCTGGTCGATTGCTTTTCGCTTGCGGTCAGAACGCCGCTCGGGACGATCATCCATACCGGCGACTACAAGATCGACGACACGCCCGTGATCGGCAAGCCGTACGATCTCAAAACCCTCGCAAGATACGGCGACGAGGGCGTGCTTGCGCTGCTTGGCGATTCGACGAACGCCACTGTCGAGGGGCGAACCCCTTCCGAGACCGCCGTCATCCCGGCGTTCGAGGAGATCTTCGAACACACTCCGGGACGGATCTTCGTTTCGACGTTCGCGTCTTCGATCCATCGGCTGCAGATCGTTTTCGACGTCGCCGAGAAATTCGGGAAGAAGGTTTGCATCCTCGGGCGTTCGATGCAAAAGAACATTGAGATCGCGAGCGAGTTCTCGCTGCTCCATATTCCGGAGGAGGTGCTCGTCGGGATGGGCGAATCGCGCTCGCTTGATGACGACGAGATCGTTTATCTCGTGACCGGATCGCAGGCTGAATCTCGCGCGGTGCTGTGGAACCTGGCGACGTCGGGATACAAGGGGCTTGAGATCGGAAAGGGCGACACCGTCGTACTCTCGGCGCGCATAATTCCCGGAAACGAAAAGGCGATCTCGCGGATGATCGGTCATCTCTACAAACGCGGGGCGAACATCATCGAGGAAAAACGCCGTCTGATCCATGTTTCGGGACACGCCTCGCAGGAAGACATTCGGATTATGACCGAAACGGCGCGGCCGAAATACGTCGTTCCGATCCACGGCGAGTACCGGATGCTTTTCCGGCATCGCGAATTCGTCAAGAACCACATCGACGGCTACAACGACGACAACGTGATCCTGATCGAGAACGGCGACGTGCTCGAGATCGACGAAACGGGAGCGCGCGTCATCGAAAGCCATCAGCTCGGACGGTCGTTCATCGATGAGGAATCACTCAACGAGATCGAATACGAGACGATCCGCGAGCGCAAGAAGCTTGCCTACAGCGGCGCGATCTCGCTTGTCGTGACGATCGACAAATCGTCCAAGGAGCTGTCGGCCGAACCGCAGATCTCGTTCCAGGGCGTCGCCGGCCTCGATCTCGAGAACGGATTGCTGTCAGATGCGAAAGCGGCGATCGCGACCGCCGTCGACGCGATGTCGCCGCACGAAATGGCCGATGTCAGCTGGCTTCAGGAAAGTCTCCGCGTTCACCTCAAGCGCTTCATTCAAAAAGCGATCGGAACAAAACCCGTGATCGTGACGACGATCGTCGAGGTCTGAGGGCAATCGCGATTTGCGATTTTCAATTTGCGATTTGGAGCTGGCGATCACGGATTATCGCAGGTAGAAGGCATCGAAACCCACTCGGAGCAATCGACGATCGCAGATCAATTGCATCTTCCCCGGCCCTTGATCCAAGATTTCGCCGCGTCAGCGATGCCGTGATTTTAGCCTTGGGTTTCTACCCACGGGCCGATGCGATTCGCGCCC
>CAZARD010000025.1:16370-42660 GCA_964487505.1 uncultured Blastocatellaceae bacterium
GATGCCGTGATTTTAGCCTTGGGTTTCTACCCACGGGCCGATGCGATTCGCGCCCACGTCGCGTCAGCGACTGAATTCGGCTGGGTCAATCGTCGCTGGCGCGACGTGTTCACAAACCGCCGAACTCCGTGGGTTGAAACCCACGGCTAAAGTCAAATGATCGCTACGCGATCGGAAAGCAATTGCGAATTTCAATTCTAAAATCCGGATCCCGGATATCCCGAATCTTGGTTCTTGGATCTTGATTCCCGGATTCCGCCGCGCGAGCGGCGCGGTGAATTTAGCCGTGGGTTTCAACCCACGGGCCGATGCGATTCGCGCCCGCGTCGCGTCAGCGACGACTGACCTCGGCCACCACGGGCGAAGTCGGATGATCGGACAGCATCGACCTCAATCGTTCAGGGCGGCAGCGTTGCTCCGCGCGCTCAAGCGGCCGGGATCCGGCTGTCCGAATGGAAGCCGCTGTTTCGTTCGAACAAATTTGGTTACTATCTTCCACGTTCAGGACGGGATTGATCCCAAATCCCATATCCGAAAGGCAATCACCATTCAACCCACAACTCCCGCGGGTCGGACTCGCGGAGCCAACCGACGAGGCGTTTGAAATCAGCGATCGAATGGACGCCGACGCAGCCGGCGGTTCCCGGCGATGTCGACCGGTTCCAATCGATGTGGATCTGGATCAAGTCGCGGCGCGTTCCGTTCTTTGGGATGTACTCAAGCGGGATCTTCGCCGGCCCGATCCCTTCTTTGTGGACGCGCTTGTCGTAAACGTCGCGCGCGCCCGCCCAAATTATGTCGTGGATCCTCCAGCGTCCCGACGGCAAAGGCTCGTACGACCCGCGCACACTTTCTTTGCCGCTTCGGAAGAACTGTCGTTTCGGCTGGCCGGAAACGACGAAAAGCGAATCACGGACCGCCCCTTCGAAGACGTAATCCAGTTTGAGCCGGAAGCATCCTGACGTGTCCTTGGTGGTCGTCCTCGTCAGCCGCAGCCAGCTTTTGACCGTCGCCGGCGCGGCCGATGTCGCGGGAGCGCCGCCGGCCGCAAGCGCCGCCAGCGTTTTCGGTCCGACCTTGCCGTCGGCTTCGGCGATCCCGAACGCCTCGGTCTGAAAGGCGCGGACCGCGGCGTCGGTCAAAGGACCGAAATCGCCGTCGGCATCGCCGTTGTAGAAACCGAGTTCCGCGAGCCGCTTCTGGAGACACGAGATCGCGTCAGAACCTACATTGTCGCTCATTCCGCGGGACAAAAGCCTCCGTTCGCCGGCGGCCGCGGGCAGGGGGCGGGCGGCTTTGGACCGCGAGGCGATCGTCACCCTGTCGCCGGCGGGAACAGGTTTCCCGGACGGCGCAATATCAAACGAGCGGGCATTTCGATACTGGCCGAGCAGCGCCACGAGGTCTTCCTTTACCGATCCGGCAAGTTCGAGGATCTCGACCACATCTTGGCCGCGGTAGGTGACGATGACGTTCCGGTCCCCGTCGCGAAATCCTTCGAGACTCGTCACCGAGTCCTGCGGCGAGGGTTCGACGACGATCGCTTTTCCGCCCGCCCCGACGCGTTCGAAAAGAGCGCGTTCGTCGGCGCGCCGCCGGGTAAGGCCGGGAAGGACCTTTTTGACCCCGTTGACCTTGCCCTTGTTCCACAGCATAAAGGCCGCGCCGGCGGCGGCAGCGTCGTTCTCGCGGAGTTTCCGAAGAACAGTGCTCTCGCGGAACGCTCCGACGCCGATGTTGTAGCAGAGCGAAACGATCGCGTCGAACTGGTTCTGGTTGATGCGCAAGCCCTTGAGGATGATGTTGAGCGACGCGACGACGTCGTCCGTCTCGAATTTCAGGAAAGCCTCGGCCTGCGCTTCGGATATGCGGTCGCCCAAACGGACGCGGCGTCCGTCGGGAAAACGCGTGCTTCCGTAGCCGATCGTCGGAATGCCGACCGGATCCAGATATGCTTCGGGCCTGTAGCCCTCCCACTTCTTGATGATGTCCAGGCAATTTTGGGAGATATTCATTTTTCTTGCTCCTTCTTTTTGTTTTTCTTTGGAATGACGCCGCTCGTCGCCTCGCGGGCCGGAGTGAACTATAATGGGTATGATTTTTTCGCCCGAAATCTTACGGACAAATTTCGATCGCCAGCTTCCAGATGAACGAAACGACGAAAGAACTGCTGCGCTCGGCGAAGATCGTTGTCTCGCCCGAGACGTTTTCATTGGTGAGGCTGACCGACGAGCAATGGCGTTCGGCGCTCTCCGAACCGGGTGCGTCGCCGCGGATGACGGTGCCGTTCATGATCCTGCGCGACAATCACGAGATCACGCTGATGCTCGATGACGTCGATGTCGCGGCGCTCGTCTCGGCGGTTCCGGACGCGAAGCGCGAGAGCGGCTTCCGTTTGCTCACCTTCGATGTCGAGATCGGCTTTTCGGTGACGGGCTTCATCGCCGGGATCGCCCAGGCGCTGGCCGCCGAATCAATCCCAATTCTCGCCGTTTCTTCGTTCTCGCGCGATCATCTGCTGATCAAGCAATCAGATCTCGCGCAGGCTCTGAGGGCGCTCTCGAAGATCGTGGAAGAGGTTTGCTGATATGGACTGGAAAGACAAGGTCGTGTTCCTGACCGGGGCTTCGAGCGGAATCGGCGAGGCGCTCGCCGTCGAACTCGCCCGAAAAGGCGCGGTGCTCGGACTGCTCGCCCGGCGCGAAGAGCTCCTTCGGTCGCTGGCCGCGAAGTGCGAATCGCACGGTGGACGGGCGCGCGTCTTCGCCTGCGACGTCACCTCGGAGGATGCCGTCGCCGACGCGGCGCAGGCCCTCCGCGCCGAATTCGGACATATCGATGTCCTGATCTGCAACGCCGGGATCGGCGGCCCTCGGCACGCCCGCGACCTGACGACCGCCGATGTCAAGAAAGTGTTTGACGTCAATTTCATGGGGGCGGTCAACGCCGTGACCGCGACGTTGCCCGAAATGGTCACGCGCGGGTCGGGCCAGCTTGTCGCGATCTCGAGCCTCGCAGGCGTCCGGGGACTGCCGCGCTCGGCGTCATATTCGGCAAGCAAGGGCGCGATGACTAATTTCTTCGAAAGCCTGAGGCTCGATCTCATCGGCAGCGGCGTCAGCGTGACGGTCATCGAACCTGGTTTCATCCTCACGCCCTTGACCGCGAACCGAAAGCGCAAACTGCCGTTCCTGATGCGCCTCGAGGACGCCGTCCCGTTGTTCGTCCGGGCGATAGAACGCCGGAAACGGTTCGCGGCTTTCCCTTGGCAGCTCGCCAGTTTCGTGCGTCTCGGACGCGTTTTCCCGGGTTGGCTGTATGACCGCATCGCGGGCCGCGCCAACTATCGTGAGGACAACGACTGACACTCTGCGCTTTTGACGAAACCGTCCAAAAATTGGACAATCTTAAAGTTTTACGTTAACAAATCCGGAAAATATGAATCTTTTGCAGGCGATCATCCTCGGCGTCGTTCAGGGACTGACCGAATTCATCCCGATATCGTCGACCGCTCACCTTGTTTTCGCAAGCCGGCTCACGAACGTTTACGACGGCAATCCCGAGCGCATCACGGCGACGATGGCGGTCATCCAACTCGGTACGCTGGCCGCGGTCTTCGTCTATTTCGCGTCCGATATTTGGGAGATCACGAGCGCCTTCGTCCGGGACCATTTCGCGTTGCTGACGAGCCGCCGGGGGCTGACCTTTTCCGGAACGAACGGGGTGAGGCCGATGTGGCTCTCGGACGAGGCGTGGCTCGGATGGCTGATCATCCTCGGCTCGATCCCGATCGGCACGGTCGGACTCGCCTTCAAAAAGGTCATCGAGGGACCCGCGACGAAGAATCTGTGGGTCATCGCGACGATGATGATCGTCATCGCCGCCGGACTCTTCTTTGCGGAGTCCGTCGGCAAGCAGGAGCGCGACCTGAAGCAATTCGGGCTCATTGACGCACTGGCCGTGGGATTCGCGCAGGTGCTGTCGCTGATCCCCGGCGCGAGCCGTTCCGGGTCCACGATCATGGGCGGGCTTTTCGCCGGGCAAAAGCGCGAGGCGGCGGCCCGATTCTCGTTTCTGCTTATGATCCCGGCGATCACTGCCAGCGGACTTCTCGAACTGAAGGTAGCGATCGAGCAACAACTCCTTTCGCGCGACGAATTTGTCGCGCTCGCCGTCGGCACGCTCGCGGCCGGCGTCGTCGGGTATCTGTCGATATGGTTCCTGCTGGCGTTCCTCCGCAAGCGCTCGACCGGGATCTTCATCATCTATCGCCTCATCGTCGGGGTCGTGATCCTCGTTCTGCTTTGGAAGGGGGTCATCGATCCGCACGTTTGAACCTCAACGATGAACAAACGCTGGAACGTCCAAAAACACGACCGCGCGCACGTCGCCGAACTTGCCGCGGACCTCGGCATCCCGCCGCTCATCGCCGCGATGCTGATCTCGCGCGGGTTTGCCGACCCGGACGCGGCGCGGGCCTTTATGAACCCGTCGCGGGACGATCTGAACGAGCCTAACCTGTTGAAGGATATGGAGAAGGCCGTCGGCCGGGTCCTGAAGGCCATCGAGAACGGCGAGAAGATCCTTATCTGGGGCGACTACGACGTCGATGGGACGACCGGGACCGTCGTGTTGCGCCGCGCGCTCGAAATGATCGGCGCGAAGACGGGCTATCACGTTCCGCACCGGTTTACCGAGGGCTACGGACTAAACATTCCGGCACTCGAAGAGGCGAAGTCCGATGGCTACACGCTGGTCATCACCGTCGATTGCGGGAGCACCGCGTTCGAGCCGATCGAGTGGGCAACGGCGAACGGGATGGACGTCATCGTCACCGATCATCACCTGACGAAAGATCACGGCCTGCCGAACGCATTCGCGATCGTCAATCCCAACCAGCCGGGGTGCGAGTATCCCGACAAACATCTCGCCGGCGTCGGCGTCGCGTTCAAGCTGGCCCACGCGCTGCTGCGCGAGAAGGGCCGCGAGAACATCATCGACGGATTCCTGAAGGTGGTCGCCATCGGAACCATCGCCGATATCATGCAGCTTACGGGGGAGAACCGCGCGATTGTCAAACTCGGGCTCCGCGATCTTCCGCAGGCGAGAAATTACGGCCTCAAGGCGCTGATGGAGGTTTCCGATTGCCGGTCCGAGATGACGAGTTTTCACATCGGATTCCGCATTGCGCCGCGGATCAACGCCGCCGGCCGAATGGATGCCGCGCGGCAGGTCGTCGAACTTTTCGAGGCCGAGACTTTCGGCAAAGCGCGGGAGATCGCGGGTATCCTCGACGGCCGGAACCGCGAGCGCCAGAAGATCCAGTCGGAGATCACCGAACTCGCGCTGCTCGAATACTACGAGCGCGGCGGGAGCGAAAGCCAGAGCCACGTCGCGGTCGTCGCCGGCCAGGGCTGGCATCGCGGCGTCATCGGCCTCGCGTCGTCGAAGATCACCGACAAGCTCTGCCGGCCGTCGATCGTCATCTCGGTCGAGGACGGTATCGGACACGGCTCGGCACGTTCGATCGGCGCGTACCATCTTCTTCAGGGGCTCGATTCGTGCGCGGATCTCTTCGAACAGCACGGCGGCCACGCGGCTGCGGCGGGATTGAAGATCCGCGCCGAGAACATCGACGCGCTCCGCGAGCGCATCAACGCGCACGCGGCCGAGCATATCCGACCCGAAGACCTGGTTCCGGAACTGCGGATCGATGCGGAGGTTTCCTCGCGGACGCTCGACGTCGCGCTCGTCGAATCGCTAAAGATGCTGGAACCATACGGCGCCGGGAACCCGAAGCCGGTGTTCGTGACCCGCGAGCTGACGCTCCGCGACGAGCCGTACGTGATGAAGGAGAAACATCTGAAGCTGAAACTCGTCGACCGCGCGGGAAAAACGTTCGAGGCGGTCTGGTGGGACGGCGTCGAGCGATCAAAGGAGCAAACGCTGAAGCCGCGTTCGGGCATCGAAATAGCCTACTCCCCAGAGTTGAACACGTGGCAGGGAAACACGCGCCTGCAACTTGTTGTCGAAGATCTGAAATCGGATAATTAGCAACGTGCCGGATAATCATCGCAAGAACCTGACGAAGCTCGAACTGCGGACGCGCGTCCCGCGCATTTTGCAAGCGGGCGCCGCCGTCGGGCTGGTCGCGGCGCTCGTCGTGCTGATCGTCGGCGTTTACCGCTCGGGCTCGGAACGCGAGTTCCGGATGAAAGGCTTTCCGACATCGCTGTCGAAGGAATCGATCGCCGAGATCAGCAACTACGAGCGAACCGAAACCGACGGCGACATCAAGAAATACTACATCAAGGCCGCAAAGGCGACGACGTTTGCAGACAACCACCAGGAACTTGAGGATGTCTATCTCGAAGTGTTCGACGACGCGGGGCAGGCGGCCGACAAGATCACGGCCGCGAAAGGCGTCTATGTTCCTGAAGAGAACAAGAACTTCACCGCCTATTTTGCCGGCGGAGTGAATATCGAGACCCGCGACGCGTTGAAGGTCAAGACCGAACAGGTAACCTACCGCAAAGTCTCGGAAACCGCCGAAGCCGAAGAACTCGTGGAGTTCGAGCGCAACAACGTCAGCGGCAGATCGGTCGGGGCGTTCGTGAATATCGCGGCCAAGCGCCTCGAATTGCTGAAACAGGTCGAGATCGACGCGTTCGCCGTCGAGGCCGACGACGAGCTTTCGCGGACGAACGTGAAATCGGCTCGGATCACCGCCGATCGCGCCGTCGTCGATCAGATCGGCGAGACGATCGACCTCAACGACAACGTCTTTATCGGCATCATCCCTTCGGCCTCCGACGGCGCGGTCTCGCAGCCGACCGACATCACGGCGGGAAGCGCGCGGCTCGCGTTCGTCGAGCGGCAGGTCCGGAACGTCGAGCTTTCGGGAGGCGTCACGGTCAGCCAGAAACCGACCGCGGGAAACCGCAAATGGACGAAGACCTCGGCCGATCGCGCCGTCGCCGCGGTCCGCGACGAACTCAAGAAGCTTGAACTTATCGAGCGCGTCTCGATCGAAACGGGATCGGACGGCGAGCCGCCGACGAAGATTACCTGCGGTTACGCGGTGTACGAAAAGGATGCGGATCGTTTCGACCTGCGCCTCGCGGTGCATATCGCGACCGTCAGGGACGATCGGACGACCAACATCCGGTCGGCCGAGGCGGTCTACGAGCAGACCGCGGGCCGGATCGTGCTCAGCGGCGGCGCGGAGATCGACAACGGACGAGAGTTTCTGAAGGGCGACACGGTCAATGCGGAGCTGTTTCCCGACCGTTCACTGCGCGCAGGGAACGCGCGCGGGTCGGCATTCCTGCGGCAAACCACACCCGAGCAGACGATCGAGGTCGCGGCGGGTGAACTCAACGCGGAATACGCGGTGGCTGGCCGCCTGCGTTCGGCGAACGCCGTCGGCGGACCGTCGGCGACGCTCGTTCCGGCCAACGCGGCCGAATACTCGCGCGTCACGATGGCCGCGCCGCGGTCGATCGCGCTCGCGTTTGGCGACGCTGGCCTTCTTGCGCGAATGACGACCGACGGCCGGACGACGATCCTGATGAAAGCGCCGGAATCGGCGCCCGACGCGGCCGATCGGACGCTGACGGCCGATGTCGTCCGGACTTTCTTCTGGTCGAACGGAAAGGACATCCGGCGCGCCGAGGCGGTCGGGAACGGAGAACTGCTGGTTCAGCCCCTGACCGCGTCCGATGAGAACTACCGGACAACAGTGACGGCCCCGCGCTTCGATTGCGAGTTCTTTCCGACCGGCAACAACGCCAAGGTCTGCGTCGCGCAGTCGAGGACCAAAACGGTCCGCGTCCCGACCGTCCCGCGGGACGACCGCGGCGTTCAGACGCTCACGGCCGAAAGGCTAACGGCGAGTTTCGACGAGCGCACATATGACGTCGATCAGTTCGACGCGTCCGGAAACGCGAAGTTCGTCGAGCTCGACCGGACCGGGATCGCCGATCGGATGACGTTCGCCGCGAAAGAAAAGATCGTCCGCCTACGCGGCGGAGAGCCGACGATTTGGGATTCGCAAGCCCGCGCGAAGGCGATCGAGATCGATTGGGACACCCGCAACCAGCGGTCTTTCCTCCGCGGGAGCGTCTCGACGACCTACTACAACCAGAAGCAGACCGGCGGCGCGACGCCCTTCACGGAATCGAACAAGCCGGTTTTCCTGACCGCTGCGAACGCCGAGTTCGACCACCGCGCGCAGACCGGGCTTTACACGGGGAACGCGCGCGCCTGGCAGGAGAACAATTACGTCCGCGGCGACCGCATCCTGATCCGCCAGAAAGAAGCGGAGATGTATTCCGAAGGATCGGTCCAAAGCGTCGTCTACGATTCGAAGAACGCGGACCGCAAGAATGTCCCGGTCTTTGCTTCGGCCAACAGAATGTCCTACAAGCGCGACGCTCGGGTGCTCAGATACGAGGAATCGGTCGATATCAGACAGGGCACCGACCGCGTCACCGGCGGGATCGCGACCGTCCTTCTGAACGAACGCAACGAGATGTCGCAGACGACCGTCGAGAACGACGTCGTCCTGACGCAGCCGAAACGGCGCGCGACCGGACGTTGGGCGCAGTACACGAACGATTCAGAGATCGCGATCCTGCGCGGCGATCCGGCCCGGGTCGAGGACGCCGAAAGCGGATCGACGCAGGGCGCGGAGATCACGATGTACCGGCGTCAGAACAAGGTCACCAACGAAGCAAAGACGGAAACTGGAAGTTCCGGCCGAATCCGTTCGGTTTACAAGGTCAAGAAGAACTAATCGATGGAAGAAATCGAGAAAGACGAATCGGCCAACGCGAACGGCCATCGGACAGGCGAGTCGCTGACGGCGTCGCACCTTCAGAAGTCATACGGCCGGCGCCGCGTCGTCGATGATGTCAGCCTGTATGTCCGGCAGGGTGAGATCGTCGGACTTCTCGGCGCGAACGGCGCCGGAAAAACGACCACCTTTTATATGATGGTCGGCCTCGAGAACACGGAAAGCGGAAGCATACGTCTCAACGAACGGGATGTGACGCGGCTCCCGATGTATCTGCGGGCGCGGCTCGGCGTCGGGTATCTTCCGCAGGAGCCGTCGATCTTCCGCAAGCTTTCAGCCGAGCAGAACATTCTCGCGGTGCTCGAAACGATGCGCATGTCGCGCGCCGAAAGGCTTGCGCGGCTCGAGGAACTGCTGGAAGAATTCGGCGTGACGCACGTCCGCAAAACGCGCGGGGACTCCTTGTCGGGCGGCGAGAGGCGCCGCGTCGAGATCGCCCGCTGCCTCGCGACCGAACCGCTCTACATCCTGCTCGACGAGCCGTTCGCCGGGATCGACCCGATCGCGATCGACGAGATCCGCGAGATCATTCTCTATCTCAAGCGGCAGGGGATCGGCATCCTGATCACCGATCACAACGTCCGTGAAACGCTCGGGATCACCGACCGCGCGTACATAATGGCCGAAGGGAAGATACTGAAAAGCGGCGATCCGTCGATGCTCGTCGAGGATCCGGACGTGAGGCGTCTGTACCTCGGCGAACGCTTTACGCTGTAAATTTTCTTTTTTCACATTTGCCGAATAAGACGCTATAATTGAGACACTTAGGCGGGCCATCCGCGACTTCCGAAGAATGTCATCGTTGCGACTGCAAACATCTCTGAAACAAAGCCTTGTGCTGACGCCGCAACTGCGCCAGCGCATCGAGATGCTGCAGATGACGTCGCTCGAGCTTTCCGAACTCATCCAGCAGGAAATGGAGTCCAACCCGATGCTCGAGGAGGTCGCCGGGGACGAGGAACTGCAGGAGATCTCCGAGAAAATTCTCGATCAGAATGCCGACGGCGGGGAAGAAGCCTACGTCGTCGGGGCCGATCGCGATTCGGACGCCGCTCCCGAGCCGGATGAACCGGTTTCGGGTCCGCAGGCCGAGTTCACGGAAGAGGCGTCCGCCGCCGATTACGACGCCGATGACGCGCGCGAGGAGACATCGGATTCGTTCGAGGAGATCGATTTCGGGCGTGAATTCCAGGATTATCTTGATCCGGGATACAAGACGCAGGAGATTGAATACAAAGAGGACGCGCCGAGTTTCGAACAGTTCCTGACGCGATCAGAATCGTTGACCGAGCATCTCGAATGGCAGCTCCATTTGATCCAGATCGACGAGGTGACCGAGAACGCGGCGATCTCGATCATCGGAAACCTGGACGACGACGGACGGCTCAACGCGACGCTCGAAGAGATCGCCGAAATGAACGAGTGCGGCATCGAAACGGTCGAGCGCGCGCGCGAGGTCGTTCTGAAACTCGAACCGATCGGCTGCGGCGCGCGCGACGTCAAGGAATGCCTGCTCGCGCAGCTCGACGCCATCGGCGAGGCCGATTCGCTGGCGGCCCGGCTCGTCCGGGATCATCTCGAGGACCTTCAGCCGCACCGGCTCCAGCATCTCGCGAAGCTGACGGGAGTTGAGATCCACGCGCTCCACGACGAGATCAACAAGATCCGGACGCTCGACCCGTATCCGGGACGGCGCTATTCGTCCGGAGATCCGATCTACGTTTCGCCCGAGGTTTATATCGAGAAGGTCGAGGACGATTACGTCATTTACTTCTCTGACGAAGGAAGCCCGCGCCTTCGCATCAGCCCGACGTACCAGCAACTGCTTTCCGAAAGCGAGGTCTCGAAGGAAACCAAGGATTTTATCAAGGACAAGTTCCGCTCGGCGGTCGATCTGCTGCGGAACATCGAGCATCGCCGGCTGACGATCTACCGCGTCGTCGAATGCATCGTCGCCAAACAGCGCGATTTTCTCGATTACGGGGTCGAACATCTTAAACCGATGATGCTCAAGGATGTCGCCGAAGACATCGGGATGCATTTGTCGACGATCTCGCGCGTCGTCAACCGGAAATACGCGCACACGCCGCAAGGAGTCATCGAACTTCGAAGGTTCTTCAGCGAGGGAATGCTGAACGAGGACGGCGAAGAGGTCTCGACGCGAATTTTGAAGCTGAAGATCAAGAAAATGATCGAGGAGGAAGACAGCAAGAAACCGTTGACGGACGATCAGATCGTCAAGATCCTGAGCAAGGACGGTGTCAAGCTTTCCCGGCGCACCGTCGCGAAATACCGCGACCAGATGCAGATCGCCGGGTCGCGGGAACGGAAGACAGTCATTTGACGGGGAATCGCTTTCGCGCGGCTCCCCGATATTCCACAGTTCAATCACAGAGGACAAACATATGAAATTCGAATACACGGGAAGACATATTGAAGTTACTCCGGCATTGCGTTCGCACGTTGAGGACCATTTCGCCCGTCTCGATCATCTGTTCGAGGGCCAGGCGATTAGCGCCCACATCATCATTGAGGTCGAGAAGGGACGCCATCGCTCGGAGGTCATCGTCAAATGGCGGAACGAGGTCCTGACGGCGGTTTCGGTGCTCGACGATATGTATGTGTCCCTTTCGAAGACGATTGACAAGATCGAGAAGCAGGCGCTTCGGATCAAGACCAAAGTGACCGACAAGCACCATAAGGCACAAAAGGTCAGTACTGTCCCGGTAAAATCGAACAAGGCCAAGACTTCAAAGTAACCCAACCGAACAACGGCGCGCCGGCGATGAACTCCTCTTGCCGACGCGCCGATCCAGAATGCAGAACGCCGCGCCGACAATCACGATCCGCGAGCTGGTGGAAAACGCACCGGCCGAGATGGCGGTCGAGGTTTTGTCCGGAGCCGACGGCCTTGACCGTTGCCGGATCGATTCGTCCCGCATCCAGAAGCTCGGACTCGCGCTCGCCGGATTTTCGCATTACATTCACGCCGGGCGCGTGCAGATCGTCGGACAGAGCGAGATCAGTTATCTCGAACAACTCGATGAATCGCGGATGTCGGTCGCTCTCGACTATCTGGACGTTGCGAAGATCAGCTGCGTCCTGATCACGAAGGGACTTGAACCGCCACCGGCGCTGACCAAACTCGCGGTCGACAATGGCCTTCCGCTTTTGCGAACGAGTCTTGTCAGTTCGAGCGCGATACTGCATCTGACGACCTATCTGCAGGAAGTTCTCGCGCCGCAGATTACGGTCCACGGCGTCCTGCTGGACATGTTCGGCATCGGCGTCCTGATCGTCGGCGATTCCGGGATCGGAAAATCGGAATGCGCGCTCGATCTTGTCAATCGGGGGCATCGCCTGATCGCGGACGATTCGGTGGTCATCAAACGGATCGGGACGGCCCTCGAAGGCTCGGCTCCCGAACTGATCCGCGACTTTCTCGAGATTCGCGGCCTTGGCATCGTCAATATTCGCGAGATATTCGGTATTTCCGCGATCGGGAAACCGAAAAAGGTCGAACTCTGTATCGAGTTCAAGAAATGGGACGAGTTCGAGGACATCGACCGGCTTGGAATCGAGACCGAGGAAGAGGACGTTTTCGGCATCAAGCTCCCGAAGTTCGTGCTGCCTGTAAGCCCCGGGCGGACGCTCTCGACGCTTGTCGAAACCGCCGTCAGGATCTATCTGCTGAAATTGTCCGGACAACATCCGGCGCAGGCCCTGATCGACAAACACCGCGCGATGGTCGGCGGCTAAGCGACTGCGAATCGATATGACGAAGGATACCAAGACGCCTCCGCCTTTCGTGATGATCACCGGCCTCAGCGGCTCGGGGATGTCGTCGGCGACGAACGCGTTCGAGGATCTCGGCTACTTCTGCGTTGACAACCTGCCGGTGACGATGCTTTCGACCTTCGCCCGTTTGTTGGTCCCGAACGCCGAAGAGGTTGCTTCGATCGAGAAAGCGGCGCTTGTCATCAACATACGCGAAAGGCAGTTCCTGAACGAGTTTCCGGACGAGCTGAAGCGTCTTCAGAAGAAGAAACTCGAGCCGTACGTGCTGTTCTTCGAGGCGTCTGACGAGGTCCTGCTGCGGCGCTTTTCGGAAACCCGGCGCCCGCATCCGGCCGACCGTGGCCACGGTCTTCTCGCGGCGATCCGCGAGGAACGCGAGGCGATGGAGGCGGTCCGCGGGACGGCCGACCTGATCATCGATTCGACGGCGCATACGGTCCATACCCTGCGGCGATTCCTGGTGCAGCGCTTCGGGCATCGCGAGGACGGTCATTCGCTCCACGTTCAGGTGATAAGTTTCGGACACAAATATGGGGTTCCGGGGCAGGTCGATCTTCTGTTCGACGTCCGGCACCTGCCGAATCCGTATTTCGTCAAGGGACTGCGCGAGCTTCCGGGAACGGATCCGCGCGTGTCGGGATACCTCGACGAGCAGGCGGATGTCGGCGAGACTATCCGGCGCCTTACGGATCTGCTCGAGTATCTGATACCTTTGTACCGTCGTGAGGGCAAATCGTACCTGACGATCGGCATCGGCTGCACCGGCGGACGACATCGCTCGGTGATGGTCGCCGAGCGTCTGGCGAAAGCGCTCGCGAATGACGGCGTCGAGATCTCGGTTATGCACCGCGACGTTCTGAAATAGGATCGCAAATGATCCGGGGAGTGTGACTTATGAAGAAGATCGGTGGCGTGGTCGTTTCGCACGGGCAGGTCGCGAATGAACTGGTCGCGGCGGCCGAGACGGTGGTCGGCGACCTGAGTCATATCGCGGCCGTCTCGATCGGATGGCACGACGACGTCGAATCGGCAAAGAACGAGATCGCCCGCGCGATCAAGAAGGTATCGGACGGCAAGGGCGTGCTGCTGCTGACGGATATGTTCGGCGGGACGCCGACCAACATCTCGGCGATGTTCATCGAGGAGAACGACATCGAGATGGTTACCGGCGTCAATCTTCCGATGGTGATAAAGCTCGCTTCACAGAACAGGGAAATGACCTTGGCGGAAATGGCGCGCGACGTCGAGGCGCAGGGCAAACAATCGATCTATCGCGCCGGCGAGCTGCTCGCGCCGCAGAAACTCAAAAAGGATGCTTAAGGCGGAAGTCTCGGTCATCAACGATCTCGGTCTGCACGCCCGCGCCGCGGCGCAACTCGTGCGTCTCGCAAGCGGCTTTCGAAGCCGCATACGCGTTCATCGAATCGATAACGCCGTGTTGGCGGACGCGAAATCGATCCTCAGCGTTCTGACCCTCGCGGCGTCGAAGGGCGTGCGCCTCGAGGTTGAAGTCGACGGAGAGGACGAGGCGGACGCGATCGAAGCCGTGACGGCGATTTTTGCGAACGGCTTCGGCGAAATGTAGAATCTCGGTATGAGTTCTTTTGAAGAGACCTTGCCGGGAGCGGGCAAGAAGATCGGAATCATCGGCGTCCCGATCGGCTACGGCGCCGGCAAGAAGGGAAGCGAACTGGGGGCGACGGCGATCCGGCTCGCGAACATCCGCGGAAACTATCTCACCGAACATGTCCGGGAATTGGGTTATGACGTCAGCGATCACGGCGACGTCGAGGTCACGCGCCCGAGCGAGGTGGCCGCAGCCGACGAAAACCCGAAGTATCTTGCCGAGATGATCGCGTCGAGCCGAAAGTCGGCCGCGGCGGTGAAGGCCATCCTGACGCTGGGAGAGTTTCCTGTCATCCTTGGGGGCGATCATTCAATCGCGATCGGGACGTTTTCCGGAATCTCGTCTTTTTTTCGCGAGCGCGGAAAGGAGATCGGGCTCATCTGGTTCGACGCGCACGCCGACATCAATACGCCGGAAAGTTCCCCGTCGGGGAACATTCACGGAATGCCGCTCGCCGCGCTGCTTGGCCACGGCCATGAGGATCTCGTATCGCTTGAGGGCTACGCGCCGAAGATCAATCCGAAATACGTCGCTCACGTCGGCGCCCGCGATGTCGATTCGGGCGAACGGCGCGAGGTTAACCGGCTCGGGCTGCGGGACAATTTCTTTACGATGAGCGATATCGACCGCCGTGGGATGCTGGCCTGTGTCGAAGACGCGATCGCGATCGCCTCGCGGGCGCCGGACGGATACGCCGTCACGTTCGATGTCGATATCATCGATCCGCGGTTCGCGCCGGGGTCGGGAACGCTGGTCCGCGGCGGGATAACCTATCGTGAGGCGCATATGGCGCTCGAGGTGATCGCCGAGGACGGCGGGATGCGTTCCTTCGAGATCGTCGAGGTCAATCCGATGCTGGACGCGCAGAACATTACGGTCGAATTGGCCGGCGAACTTATCCTTTCGGCGCTCGGCAAAACGATCCTTTGAAATTCATCCAAAACGCTCGACGAACTGAAAACGGGTTCATTCAATTATGAAGAAACTGGCGGTCGGCATAGTTTTCGGCGGCAGATCCGGGGAACACGAGGTTTCGATACGGTCCGCGAAAACGGTAATCGAGAAGATCGACAAGAATAAATATGATGTGGTTCCGATCGCGATCACGCGCGAAGGCCACTGGCTCAATCCGGTCGAATCACTCGGGCTCTTTCCGCCCGAGACGCAGAAGTTGCTGATCGGCCGCATCGGCGAGTTCCCGCGTGGGCCGATCGCCGTACTCGGGGACACGAAATACCGTGGAATCGCCAAACTCGATGCGGCCGGGAGCGAGGACAGATTGAGTTCGCTCGACGTCATCTTTCCGGTGATCCACGGAACATTCGGCGAGGACGGCACGATTCAGGGGCTGCTCGAAATGGCGGACGTTCCGTATGTCGGCTGCGGTGTGCTTTCGTCCTCGTGCGGGATGGACAAGGCGTTCATGAAGGTGCTTTTCCGCGACGCCGGCCTTCCGATCTGCAAGCACGTCTGGTTTCTGCGGAGCGAGTGGGAGCGGAACAACGAGGCGACGGTCCGTCAGATCGAGGCGAAACTCGGTTATCCTTGTTTCGTAAAGCCGGCGAATCTCGGATCATCCGTCGGAATCTCGAAGGCCGTCAACGAGATCCAGCTACGCGATGCGATCAATCTCGCCGCCGAGTTCGACCGCAAGATAATCGTCGAGGAATGTCTCGAGATGCGCGAGATCGAATGCGCCGTGATGGGAAACGACGAGCCTCGCGCGAGTCTTCCGGGCGAGTACATCATCAAAGACGAATCAAAGAAGTTCCTTGATTACACCGAGAAATATTCCGGCACCGGAAACAACGAATTCGTCGTCCCTTCGCCGATCTCCGAGGAACTCGCGCGCAAGGTCCAGCAGATGGCGATCACGGCCTTTAAGGCGATCGACGGATCGGGGCTGGCGCGTGTGGATTTCTTCCTGAGGACCGACAACGGCGCATTGCTCGTCAACGAGATCAACACGATGCCGGGGTTGACCGACGCGTCGGGCTATCCGAAGATGTGGGCCGGAACGGGACTCGAGTTTTCGCAGGTCATCGATGCGCTGATCACGCTCGCCATCGAACGTCACGCCGATCGGCAGCGCAACAAAACGACCGCTTCCTGATCATTTTCCGACTTTAACGGCCTGATAGCCTTTGCGTGTCCGCACCTTGAGTGTCGGATCGTCGAGCCTGAGCTCGATCGAACGCCATTTTCCGTCCTTTGCAGTGTTCGACGGCTGATACGCGATGGTGTACTGCACCCCGAGCTCGTTTACGATCGAACGGAAGGCGTCCCGCAACGCGATCCCGCCCGGTGTCGCGATGAACTGGCCGCCCGATTTTGATGCCAGGTTCTTGAGCGCGTCCTGGCTTTTCATGCGTTCGGCCGCCGGCGTTTCGGTCGAACTCATATCGACGGCGTAGATCGTCGCGTTGGCCGCAATCGCCGCTTTCAGGGCCTTGTCGGTCGAAGCCGCGCTCCGCGTGTCGGCGCCGTCTGAGAGGACGACGATCGCGCGCCGTTTCTCGGGACGGTTGCTGAGTTCGGCGGCGGCTCGAATGATCGCGTCGTTCATCACCGTCCATCCGTCGGCCTTGAGATCGAAAAAGGCGTCGACGAGATCACGCGAACCTGAAAAATCCTGTACCAGCGAGACCCTCGAATCGAAATTGTAGATCGCCGCGACGTCGTCAATCCGAAGTCGCTCGAGGAATGTGATCGCGGCCGACCGACCGAGCGAGACGCGCTGCTCCATGCTTCCGGACGTGTCGAGAAGGATGACCGCGGCGAATGGCGTCTTTTCGCTCAGGAACAAGTCGATCTTCTGCTCGCGCCCGTCCTCGAACACCTTGAACCGCTCCTTTCGAAGGCCCGTCGCAGGTTTCCCGTCAGCGGTAATGACCGTCGCGTTGATGACGACGAGCTGCGCCTCGACGGTTATCGGATCGTCGTCAGATTGAGCGGCGACCGAAACGCAAACGGCCGCGGCGATGACCGCGGTCGTCAAGACCCGCACGAGAAAACCTTGCATATCTTAACTAATTTCTGAATCTAATAAACTTCAGGACCTTTAGCACGACGTTCGAACTCTGTATCGCGACCGCGGAAATGCTGTAGCGGGTCGACCGCTTGACCTCGTCGAAAAGTTTCGAAGTGTTCGCCTGCAGCGATTTGAAAGCGCCGAGAAGGTCCTGCGGCGCCTTTTCCTTGGCATCGGCTTCTTCCTCGTCGTCATCGCCGCCGAGGTCGTCGCGGATCTTCTTGACCAGTTTCTCGAGTTTGCCGAGTTTTTCGCGGTCCGCATCGGTGAGCCGGTTTGAATCGGCAAACGCCTTTTCGATCTCGCCGCTCAGTTTGACCGCTTCTTCGGTTCGTTTGAGGAGTTCCTCGTATTCCTTTTTCTCTTGCGCGATGCGCGCTTTGGCAAGCGTTTCCTTGATGTTCTTGGGAAGTTCTTCCTTCTCGCGCGGATTGGTCGGATCGCCCGGGAACTGCGCGCGGACATCGGCTGACGCCGCGATGAAGATCACGCAAAATGCCAATAAAACCAAAACGCGCTTTGACATTGTCTCGATCAATTGTCGTCGACCGGTTCGTCGGGCGAGACCCCGGTGATCTCCTCGACGAGCCGTACAAGAAAATCCTCTTCGGCCTGCCCGCTGCTCTCAAGCGTCGTCCATTCGCTCGAAAGTCCGCTGCCGGCCAGTCCTTCGATCTTGGCGGTCACGGCAACGTTGTTCTGGATCCCGTCGATCGATTGAACTTCGATAGTGAGCGAGTATCTGCCCCGCGTCCAGGACGTCTCCGAGACGGGCACGACCGCATATCTGGTAAGTTCGTTCTTGGTGATCACCGCACCCTTCGCAAAAATAAAAGGCTGCGTAACGATCAGTCCGTCCTTGAGGCGCGACGCCGCTTCATCGACGACGATCTTCTTCTCGCGCAGAAGATTGACGATGTTCTCGACCAAAACGTCGCGCCGGGAATTGAGCCGCAAGGGATTTTCAACCCGTGCCCGGACCTTCGTCTTGTCTTTACCGAAATTCCACGATCGGCTGACGTCGTTCTCGCGCGAGGTCGTCTTGTTCGTGTCGTCCTTGATTTTCTGGGTTTGGGTGTCGATCCCTTTCGTCTGCTGCGCCAAGACCGGTCCGGCGGCGAGCGCGAAAGCAAGTATCAAGAAGTATTTGATGATGTTCATAATCAGTTCAGAGACCAACTCAAATATAACCCAACTCAAAGACGATCAAAAGGTTTGATGAGTCCGGCCCGGCGGACGTTGCACCGGCGGTTACTGTTTGTTGCGAAGCTTCTCGTAAAGGAGCAGGTATTTCAGGTACGCATGATGGGCCGCGAAACGCGCGATGCAGTATCCCGGAAAGCCGTCGAGAAATCCGAGCTTCAGGACATAAGACCTCAGAAAGGCCGCCGGGCCGGCGACGGCGACGCGGAGAGCGCTTGCGCGGCGGCCGTTGGCGAACATTTGTTCGGCGGCGAGGGGCGCATAGCGCTCTCCGATCATCCGGTGGTGTTGTGCAGGATCGTCGAAGCTGAAATGAAGGATATCGGAACGGAGTTTTTGAACCGGTCCATCGACGGTGAACGATTCGTGAACGAGCGCGTCTTTCCAGTGCCCCCGTCGACGATCGAAAAGCCGCAGCTGATAGTCCGGATACCAACCGCCGTGCCGTATCGGCCGGTCGAGATAAAACGCGAGCCTCGGGATCCGGTATCCGGCGGCAAGTTCGGTTTCGGGGCGTTGGCCGAGCGCCTCGATCTCGCGCCGAAGGTCGTCCGACACGGCCTCGTCGGCGTCGAGGCTGAGCACCAGATCGTGGCTGGCAGCGTCGGTCGCGAACTGCTTTTGCTTGGAAAACCCCTGCCATTCGCGCTCGATGACGCGCGCGCCGTGCGAACGCGCGATCTCGATCGTCCGGTCGGTGCTGCCAGAATCGACGACGACGATCTCGTCCGCCCACGCGACCGAATCGAGCGCTCGGCCGATCTTGGCTTCTTCGTCCTGCGCGATGATGACTGCCGAGATCTTCACGCAGATGAGTTTAAGGCGAACCGGCCGAAATGCAAAAACGGCGCCGGGCGATTCACCCGGCGCCGTTTGCGGATCGACCAAGCCGTTCTTACTTTTCGGGCGTCATCGGGGATTCGACCTCGATGTTGTTCGCGCGGAACGTCGTCGATGTCACGCGCTGCAGCTCCGCGACGGCCTTGTTGTAATCCGTCTCGGCGCGGATCTCCGAATTCCTGGCGTTGGTCAAGGCATTCTCGCGCTGAAACAGCAGGAATGTCGTCGAACGTCCGACCTCGAGGAGCTTTCGTTCGCCTTCGAGCTGGATCTCCGCGTTTTCTCGGGCCCGGCGCGCCGAAAGAACCCTCTGACGGGCCGTTTCCAGAGATTGGACGGCGTTCCGGACCTCGGCGAGCACGGCTTGTTCCTGCGCCCTGAGCCGTGCGTCGATCTGCTGCGTCTGGAGCCGGGCCGATGCGAGATCGGCCTTCGCCGTCCGGTTCTTGAGCGGAAAACTGATCGTCATCCCGACCGTGAAATTCGGGGCGTCGGAACGGCCGAAGTTCGCGAGCGAACGACCGAATCCGCCGCGCAGATAGGCCGGCGAGCCGGCGACGGTGACCGTCGGGATCGGCGAACACGCCGCGGGCCGCGTCGCGCCGGTGCAGATAAGGCTGTACAGATACGAACTTGCGCTTGTAAAAGTGGTCTGTGGCGTGATCAGCGGTACGATCGAATCCGCGGTGCTGACGTTTCCCGTCGCGAGCCCGTCGAGCGAGAAGGTCGTCGACAGATCGATGCGCGGCCTGAGTTGATTCTTGAAGTAGTCAAGGTCGATCTTGTTGATCTCCTTTTCGATCTTGAGACGGCTCAACTCGGGCCGGAACTGCATCGCGTCCTTTAATGCGTCCTCAAGCTCGACGGGGTCAAGGCTGAACGCGGGACGGTCGGTCGGGACCATCTGGACCGACCATTCGGCCGCCTTCGCATCTTTGAGCAACAACTCCTTCAAACGGTTTTCGGCGGTCGTCACCGACTGCATCGCGACGAGAAGTTCGGATTCACGGTTCGCAAGTTCGGTTTCGACCTCGGCCTTCTGGAGCGGCGCCGCGGCGCCGGCTGCGATCTTCGCCTCGACCTGACGGAGGTTTTCCTTCGACAGATTCAGATTGGCAACGCGGTTCTGCTGGTCGCGGAGCGCGAAGACGAGGTCCCAGTAGGCGGCCTGCACAGAGGCGATTGTCGTAGTCGCCTGGCGACGGAAATCGGCATCCGACTGCGAAACGCGTTTGCGCAGGATCTTCACCTGCCGGCGGGTGGAATCGGTCCGGAAATTCCGGAACAGCGGCTGCGTGTAGGTCACGCCGAGGCTCGAGGAATAGATCGCGCCGCCGGAGGAAAATCCCGATCCGCTGCTCACCTGCTGCTGCGCGAAACGGTTCTCGGTGCGCGTGTTATTGAAGAATACGTTGACGTTGCCGCCGCCCGGACGGATCTGCTGCGCAAAACTCGAATTGACCCGGAAGTCATTGGTCGCAGTATTTCCGGTCGTCGAATTCCGGTCGTAGTTCGGAGCGAACGTGAACACGCCGTCGTAAAAGCCGAGAAGGGAACGCAGCGACTGCTCGGCGATCTTGACATCCGTCTTCGCGATCTCGATGTCGATGTTGTTCTCGAGCGCGCGGCGGATCGCCTCGTTGAGCGTGAGCGGCATCGTCTGCGACGTCTGCACGCCGACGCGCGAGAGCGACGTGACATATGTGTTTTCCGGGCGCGGGTTCGGCGCCGGCTGTTCGGTCTGCCGATTGGAACTGCTCGTGACCTTCGCGATCTGTGCCGGTTCCGTCTGCGTTTGCCCCGCAGCCCGCTCCGGCGCGGCTGTCCCAACAGCTACGGCAAGGGAAGTGATGACTGCGAAATGGCGCAACTTTTTCATTATTAAGGCTCCGAGTTTTTATGCTTGGAATAGGTAAAACGCGTACAAACTCAATGGGTTAGTACGCCGCGAAATAGGCGGATGTTTCAAAAAAGTTCCGGGGCACGACCATTGATGTGTGCTAAAATATAAGTTAAATTCAAGACTTTAACACAACGCAATATTAATCGGAGGAATTGATACGAAAATGGGAATCAAAGTTGGTATTAACGGATTCGGTCGCATCGGACGCAATGTCCTGAGGACCTGTTTGGGCGACAAGGACATCGATTTCGTTGCCGTGAACGATCTCACGGATACGCGCACTTTGGCGCATCTTCTGAAGTACGATTCGGTGATGGGGAATCTCGAGAACGAGATCTCGGCCGAGGGCGATACGATCAGGGTCGACGGCGACAGTTTCAAGGTCTTCTCGGAAAAGGACCCGGCGCTGATCGACTGGGCGTCGGTCGGGGCCGAGGTCGTGATCGAGTCGACGGGACGCTTCACGAAGGCCGAGGACGCGCGCAAGCATCTTCGCGGCAGCGTCAAGAAAGTCATCATCAGCGCCCCGGCGAAGGGCGAGGACGTGACGATCGTTTTGGGCGTCAACGAGGAAATGTACGACGCCGCGAATCACCATATCATCTCGAACGCGTCTTGCACGACGAACTGTCTCGCGCCGGTGGCGAAGGTCATCCACGAGACGTTCGGCATCAAGAACGCGTTGATGAACACGATCCACAGCTATACGAACGATCAGCAGCTGCTCGATCTTCCGCACAAGGACCTGCGCCGCGCCCGCGCGGCAGCGCTCTCGATGATCCCGACATCGACCGGCGCGGCAAAGGCCGTGGCGCTCGTGATCCCGGAACTCAAGGGGAAATTCGACGGGATCTCGGTGCGGGTCCCGACGCCGAACGTTTCGCTCGTCGACGTCGTGATGAACGTCGAGCGTCCGACATCGACCGAAGAGGTCAACGCGGTGCTCAAGGAGGCCGCGAACGGCGCTCTAAAAGGCATTCTCGGGTTCAGCGAGGAACCGCTCGTTTCGATCGATTTCCGCGGCAACGCGAATTCATCGATCGTCGATGCCGAGAACACGAAGGTCATCGACGGTACCTGCATCAAGGTGCTGTCTTGGTACGACAACGAATGGGGATATTCGTGCCGCGTCCGCGATCTCGTGAAATACATCGCGGCCAAGGGCCTTTGATCGCAAAGGTACGGAACACAAAGACTTTTGACGCCTCGGGATTTTGCCGGCCAAAATTCTGTGATAAATTAGTGGCATCGAAATCCTGAGGAGAAACCTGATTATGCTGAACAAGAATACGCTTAATATCGTCCTGATCGCTCTCGTGCTGGTTGTTATGGGTTGCCAGTGCGGCAAGCTTCAAGAACTGTCGAACTCGAGTTCTTCAACCCCGAGTTCTTCGCCGTCGACGACCTCGTCGCCGTCCGATTCGAAGACCGACACGAAGTCGGAGAACAAATCGGGCCTGACGCTTGAAAAGTACAACAAGCTGAAGAACGGGATGAGTTACAAAGAGGTCGTCGAGATCATGGGCAGCGAGGGCGTCGAAACGATGTCAGCCGGCGAAGGGAAATACAAGGTCACCTCCTACAAATGGGAAGGAGACAACTTTCAGATGGTGTACGTTACTCTGAGTGGCGACAAGATGACTTCGAAGACTCAGGCGAATCTGAAATAGCACTTCGTTAATCGACTGACGGCGTTTGGGATCGCGGCGCGTTATCGCTCGGATTTCAAACGCCTTTTTTTGGGATTATGAACAAGAAGACGATCAAGGACATCGATATCAAAGGCAAGCGGGTTTTCATCCGCGTCGATTTCAACGTCCCGATCAAGGACGGGAAGATCACCGACGACACGCGGATCAAGGGGGCGCTCCCGACGATCCGCTACGCGTCGGAGCAGGGCGCGAAGGTCATTCTCGCCTCGCACCTCGGGCGGCCGATCAAGGACAAGAAGAAGGCCGAGGAAAAGGGCATCGCGTACGATCCGGCCAAATACAGCCTACGGCCGGTCTACGAGTATCTTCGCGATCTTCCCGGCTCGGGCGATGACCACGTCAGCTTCGCGGCCGATTGCGTCGGCGATGAGGTCAGAGCCTCGGTCGATGCGCTTCTGCCGGGACAGGTGCTGCTGCTTGAGAACGTCCGCTACCACGCCGGCGAGGAAAAGAACGACGAGGAGTTCGCACGGCAGCTGGGCGACCTTTGCGACGTCTATGTCAACGACGCTTTCGGGACCGCGCACCGGGCGCACGCGTCGACCGCCGGCATCACGAAGTTCGTGTCGGCGAGCGTTGCGGGATTTCTGATGGAAAAGGAGCTCGAGTTTCTCGGCAAGGCGCTTCACGATCCGGACCGTCCGTTCGTCGCGATCCTCGGCGGAGCGAAGGTCTCCGACAAGATACCGGTCATCAAGTCTCTGATCGAGCGCCGCGTCGACCGTTTGCTGATCGGCGGGGCGATGGCGTACACGTTCTTCAAGGCGAACGGCTACACCGTCGGAAAATCGCTCGTCGAGGACGAAATGATGCCGACGGCGCTCGAGATCCAGAAGATGGCCGCCGATGCCGGCGTCAGCCTGATGCTGCCGACCGATCATCAGGTCGTCGACAGCTACGATCCGTTGAATTCGCGCAAGACGATCCCGGTCGATTTCACGAACGCGGGCCTTGTGGGCCTCGATATCGGGGCCGAAACGATCGCGATCTTCTCGGACGCGCTGAAGGACGCCAAAACCATCATCTGGAACGGTCCGATGGGAATGTTCGAGGAAAAGCCTTTCGACGAGGGTACGCTGGCGGTCGCCAACGCCGTCGCCGAAGCGACCGACGGCGGAGCGGTATCGATCGTCGGCGGCGGCGATTCGGTGGCGGCCGTCAATCGTTCTGGCCTGGCGGACCGTATTTCGCACATTTCTACGGGCGGCGGCGCGACGCTTGAATTCCTGGCCGGTGACCTGTTGCCGGGGGTCGCGGCGCTTGACGATAAGTAGTCATGTCCGCAGAGTTTGACCGTTTGCGCGAATTGGCCGTCGAGCACGCGCAGCACGAACTGGGGCGACGCGTTCGCGAGATCGGGATGGAAAACCGCGGTCCGGTGATCGACGAATACCTGCGCACGGCAGGTGTCTCGCAGGCAACGATGAATTCGACCTCGCAATCTGCCGCCGACGCGCGAATGTGGTGCGGAATGTTCGTCTACTACTGCCACGTCCAGGCGTCCAGGCAGCTTAACAAACCGCTGCCGTTCGCCGGGACGGACCTTTGGGGCGGCCGGCGTTTGCGGATCTGGGCGAACGCGCACACCGACTGCATCGTTTCCGACGGCGATGTCAGGGCGGGAGACATCTTTGCGATCCGAAACGATCACATCGGTCTTGCCATCGGATCGGTGACGAATGGTGTCTTCAGCACGATCGAGGGCAATCAGGGCGGCACTACGAGCACCTGGAACGGGATCGCCCGGAAACGGCAGAACATCGCCAATTGCCGGGTCATCGTCCGGATCTGATTTCGAAACAAATATGAGAAAACCCGTAATTGCAGGGAACTGGAAAATGTTCAAACTTCACGCCGAGGCGGTCGAGACCGCGCTCGAACTGAAGCCGCTGGTGTCGAACGCCAACCATTGCGAGGTCATTATCGCGCCGGTGTTCGTGCATCTCAAGACCGTCGCCGACCGGCTCGAGGGAACGAACATCCGCGTCGCGGCGCAGGACTGCGCTCCGGAGGCCAAACAGTCGGCGAACACCGGCGAGGTTTCGGCCGAGATGATTCGCGATGTCGGTTGCTCGCACGTCATCATCGGCCATTCCGAGCGCCGGCAGTTTTACGGCGAAACGGACGACAGCGTCAATCGGAAGACACGCGCCGCCGTCGCGTCCGGGCTTGCGGCCATCGTCTGCGTCGGCGAATCGCTCGCGGAACGCGAAAGCGGCGAGTTGTTTAATGTTGTCGGTGAACAACTTCGCGGTGGCCTGTCCGGTTTGACAACTTCCGACCTGGAACGTATCATAATCGCTTACGAGCCTGTTTGGGCGATCGGAACCGGTAAAACGGCGACGCCTGACCAGGCTCAAGAAATGCACGGATTCATCCGTCGGAAATTGGCCGAGGCATTCGGCGAAGCTACGGCGGACGGTATCCGGATCCTTTACGGCGGCTCGGTCAAACCCGACAATATCGCCGAACTTATGGATCGCGACGACATCGACGGTGCATTGGTCGGCGGAGCCAGTTTGAAGGCGGCCGACTTCTCGAAGATAGTCAATTACAGGCTGGTTTAAGGTTTTGGAATACGTTCTGTACACAATTTTCTTTCTTTCCTGTCTGCTGCTGATGGTTGTCATCCTTCTGCAGCCCGGAAAGACCGATGCGGGCGCGCTGTTTACGAGCAATATCTCGAGCAACGCTTTCGGCCCCCGCGGAACGGCGACCGTTCTGTCGAAGGTCACGATCGTGACGGCGACGGTCTTTATGATCACGGCGCTCCTGCTGGCGATGCCCGCGCTCCGCGGCAACGTTTCGGTTCTTTCGAGCAATCCGGAAACCCCGGCCGAGAATTCGATCGCTCCGGTCGGTGAGACGAACACCAACACGGCTCCGACGGTCGATGCGAACATCGCGCTTCCGGCCGCGAACACGAACACGACGGCGCCGGCCAACGCGAACAAATAATTCGCGGGTTTTGACAACTTTCCCGGGCTGAGGTGGCGTAATTGGTAGCCGCGCACGTTTGAGGGGCGTGTGGAGAGATCCGTGCGGGTTCGAGTCCCGCCCTCAGCACCAAATTTACATTAGATCGTCGTCCGATTGGGCGGCGGTCTTTTTGTTTTCGAAATTGGCCCGGACCGGTCATTCGAGTAAGCCCAGAATCCGCGATGAGATGACTTAACCGGGATTACGCAATAAAGGCGAACCCTTTTGATTTCGCCGTTGCGATCATTGCGGGTTTTGCGCGAGGAACCGGCATCCACACGGCAAAAAGGGCATTTTCCCGCGCAAAGACCGCAAAGGGCGCAACGTCTGCCAGTCCAAA
>CAZARD010000026.1:0-32465 GCA_964487505.1 uncultured Blastocatellaceae bacterium
CAGCCTGTCACGTTGGAGGTCGCGGGTTCGAGCCCCGTCGGCCCCGCCATTAATGTTCAAAAAGCCGTCAGTTTCTGACGGTTTTTTCGATTTTGCAGCTTGGATTCTCGCGATGTCGCCGACCGGCTTGTCAGAACGCGGAGCGGCGGACGTTGTGTTTGCTCTCGGTGCGCTTTGCCGGTCGCTGACCCGGATTTTCCAATCTCGCGGCTCTAATGCTATAGTCGCCCGAACAGGAGCTTTGATAATGAATCCGATGCAGTACTTCGCTCGACCGATAGCCGTCCTTTTGATGTTGACCACCTTCGCGCCGTGGGCCGCTGCGCAGACGAAGATCCCCGATCCGTTTCCGGTGAAGCGTGCCGAGAGCCGCGCGTTCTGGTACGCCGACGGCAAACGCGCCATCGAGCGGAGCAAGTCCCTGGTCGGCAAAACGAAGAAGGCGAAGAACGTGATCCTCTTCATCGGCGACGGAATGGGCATCTCGACGCTGACCGCGAGCCGCATCCTCGAAGGCCAGCTGCGCGGCGAAAGCGGCGAGGAGAACCGGCTGAGCTTTGAAGAATTCCCGTTCGTCGCCCTCTCGAAAACATATAGCGCGAATCAGCAGACCTCCGATTCGGCGCCGACGATGTCGGCGATCGTGACCGGCGTCAAGACCGATGAAGGCGTGCTGTCGGTCGATCAGACCGTTGTCCGGGGCGATCACACGACGGTTGCCGCAAGCCGCGTTCCGACGATCCTTGAACTGGCCGAACAGCGCGGAATGTCCACCGGCGTCGTTTCGACGGCGCGCTTGACGCACGCCACGCCGGGCGCTTGCTATGCCCACACGGCGCATCGCGACTGGGAGGCGGACGCCGATATGAACAAGGCCGCCCGCGACGGCGGCTTCGCCGATATCGCGCGGCAGTTGATCGAGTTTCCGATCGGCGACGGACTCGAAGTGGCGTTCGGCGGAGGACGCTCAAAATTCATCCCGAAATCGATGCCCGATCCGGAGTATCCCGACAAGACCGGCGTCCGGCTCGACGGGCGCGATCTGCCGGCCGAATGGGTGAAGAGGTTGCCGAACTCCGCCTATGTTTGGAACAAGAACCAGTTCGACGCCGTCGATCCGGCGAGATCGAAACACGTTCTCGGGCTTTTCGAGCCGTCGCACATGCAGTACGAGCATGATCGGTCGAAGAACGGGGCGGGCGAGCCGTCGTTGTCCGAAATGACGTCGAAAGCGATCGACATCGTCTCGCGCAACCGGAAAGGCTTCTTCCTGATGGTCGAAGGCGGCCGCATCGATCACGCGCATCACGACGGCAACGCGTTCAGGGCGCTGACCGAGACGATCGAACTCTCGAACGCCGTGCGGACCGCATTATCGAAGGTCGATCTTCGCGAGACGCTGATCATCGTCACGGCCGACCACAGCCACACGTTCAATATGTCTGGCTATCCGTTCCGCGGAAACAACATCCTCGGCCTCGTCCGGTCCGCCGACGATCGCGGCGACGCGGATTCGAAATATGACAAGAGCACCGACGGCAAACCCTACACGACTCTCGGATACCAGAACGGGCCGGGCGCGATCAAGACAATTCCGCGCCCGGACCTTTCCGCGACAGACACGACGGATCCGGATTTCAAGCAGCAATCTGCGGTTCCGCTTGCGAGCGAGACGCACGGCGGCGAGGACGTCGCGATCTTCGCGATCGGCGCCGGCGCGAACCTGGTCCACGGCGTGATGGAAGAGAACTGGATCTTTCAGGTGATGCGCGAGGCGTTGAGATTTCCGGCCCCGTAGCCGACAGAGAGATTGGACAAGAAGCCGAAGATAACCGATCCGAACGAGTATGTCTCGGCCATCGACGGATGGCGCCGGGCGATCGTCGATGGCCTCCGGGCGACCGTTGTCGGCGCGGCAAACGTCGCCGAGTATGTCAAATGGGGTCATCTGGTCTATTTTAATAACGGTCCCGTGCTCTTGATCCGGGCTGAAGACGAGCGGGTGCTCCTCGGGTTTTGGCGAGGCAAGCGGCTCGCTTCGATCGGCCCGCTTCTCAAGCCGGGCGGCAAGTATGAAATGGCAACCGCCGAGTTTAGGGAGGGATCGACCGTCGATGCGGCGATCGTCAAAAAACTCGTGGAAGAGGCCGTCGCGCTGAACGAACAGTTCGGCGACCCAACGAAGATGGCCCGGCAACAACTGATATGACCACCGCAAACGAAATTCTCGAAGAACTGAAGCCATTGGGCAGTGACAGCTACAAACGCGTCATCTTCAATCACGGCGTCTCCGAACCGTGCTACGGAGTAAAGATCGGCGATATGCAGAAGATCGTCAAGCGCATCAAGATGGATTACCGTTTGGCGCTCGATCTTTACGCGACGGGCGTCTACGACGCGATGTATCTCGCCGGCCTGATCGCCGATGACGCGCGGATGACAAAGGCCGACCTCGAGAACTGGGTCGCAAAGGCCTATTGCCGCGGACTGACCTCGGCGACCGTTCCGTGGGTCGCGGCGGGCAGCCCGTACGGATGGGAACTTGCCCTCGAGTGGATCGATTCCGATCGCGAACTGACCGCGTCGGCGGGCTGGTCGACGCTCGGGAGCCTCGTATCGGTGAAGGCCGATTCGGATCTCGATATCGACGCGCTCGGCAGGCTCCTCGAACGGGTCGAACTATCGATCAAGTCCGAACGCGATCTCGTTCGCTACTATATGAACTCTTTCGTCATCGCCGTCGGATGTTATGTCGCGCCGCTGAGCGCGTTGGCGGTCGCGGCCGCCGAACGAATCGGAACCGTGACGGCCGATCTCGGCAACACTTCGTGCCAGGTTCCGAACGCCGCGGATTACATCAGAAAGGTCGAAAAACGCGGCGCGATCGGCAAGAAGCGAAAGACCGCGAAATGCTAATGTAGAGATTCGCGCCACGAATGACTGCGAAGCGTGTTGAGCGTTGGTCCATCGACGGCGACGTTTAAGTTTGCGACCGGTCTTGGATGGAGTTTGATCCTAACCGACTTCCGGGGGATCGATGCCTGTTCGGATTCGGGGAGACGTTGGAACCAGACGTCGGAAGTTTGTGGGGTTGGACCGGCCGAGAGGGATTAATTGCGCCGAGTGGTCGGACAAAGAACTCGAATTTTCGATCAGGAACGGAGGCGGTAAATTGCAACAACAAGATATGGCGATCCCGACACTCCCGAGCAGGTCGGTGGCGGATACGGTCAAGTTTTATGAACGCCTCGGGTTCGAGGGCAAGATCCTCGGAGCGGGCGATTCGTACGCGATCCTGACGCGCGGCCCGATCGAACTTCATTTCTTCACGCACAACTCGCTTGTTCCTGCCGAATCGAGCTTTGGGTGCTACATCCGCGTGCTCGATGTCGACCGCATCTACAACGATTTTGCCGCCGCCCAACTGCCGCGAATCGGAATTCCCCGGATGGATCACCTCGAGCGCAAACCGTGGGGAATGCGCGAGTTCGCGATCGTCGACCCGGACGGCAACTTGCTTCGCATCGGCCAAGTGATCTGACGATAGGCCCGGCATCGCTGAACCCCGCAGGTCGTTTATCGGCAAACACGTGATCGCGGTCGGGCGTCGTTCTTGGCGGTACTCGGGATCGGCGAGACGGGCACGGATGAAGCTGACCGCCCCGACCTCAAAGATGACCTACTTTTGCTTTTCTACGGGAATTACGTGTACCGTGGCATCCTTGACTTCGGCCAGGAACCGATTGATTATCGAGCCTTTCCAAATGATCTCCCATCGCGATCGGGCGGATTGACCGAAGATGACGTGCGTTACCTCGAACTCGCGCGCGAATGCCAGAAGCGCCTCAGCGACGTTCCGGCCTTTGAGCCGAACGACACGAGCGCCGAGAGATCTTGCGAGCCCGATGTTCTCCTCCAGCGAAGCGTGATTCTCGGGTGAGATTCGACCGGGTTCCTCGTCCGGGGTTTCGACATAAACAGCGTACCAATCGTCAGCGGCAAGCCGTCCCGCGATCCGTGAACCGGTACGCAGAAGCTTTTTGCCGGAACCGCGTGATGCCATGCAGACCATTACTTTCTCAGGAAGAACGAATTGTTCGAGGCCTTCGCGTTCGCGGTACTCGTGGTCCTGCGCAGCTTGATGGTATGCAACTTGGCGCAGCGCCAACTCTCGCAACGCCGCAAGGTTTCCCTTCCGAAAGAAGTTTTTCAATGACTGTTCGATCTTCTCGGCCGAATAGATCTTGCCCTGACGAAGGCGTGTGCGGAGCGTGTCTACCGAAACGTCGACACCGATCACTTCATCGGCACGCTTGAAGAAACTGTCAGGTACCGTCTCGCGGACCCTTATCCCGGTTGTCGTCGCGATGACGTCATTCAGCGATTCGATGTGTTGGATGTTGACCGCGGTGATGACCGAAATTCCATTATCAAGAAGTTCGGAAACGTCTTCGAATCGCTTTCGGTTTTTTGACCCTTCGATGTTCGTGTGGGCAAGTTCGTCGACGATTGCGACGGTCGGCCGTCGGGCGATCACGGCCTCAAGATCCATTTCCTCAAATCGCGCTCCGCGATATTCGATCAATCGCATCGGAACGGACTCAATGTCCCTGATCATTTCGCGTGTCTCTTCACGACCGTGGGTTTCGACTACGCCGATTACTATGTCGACGCCTTGTTTCTTAAGTTGATGCGCGTCATCGAGCATCTGAAATGTTTTGCCGACGCCCGCGGCGGCACCGATGTAAACACGCAGCTTCGCCCGCTCAGAATCGGTGACCTTCTTCAGCATCAATTCCGGAGTAGGTCGCCGCGATTCCCGATCAGGCGATTCCGTGATATGCGTATCGACGAACATCCTTTATTTTGAGAGCTTATCGAGTTCAAGATTCAATCGCAAGACATTGATCCTTGGCTCGCCGAGAATCAACAGTTGCCTCGACTCGGTTAGTTCCGCGACGATTCGTCGCAGTTCGGCCTCCGAAACTCCCCGGGCGCGGGCGACCGCCGGAATCTGGAACTCAGCGGAAGCCGGGGATATATGCGGATCAAGACCCGAAGCGCTTGTGGTCAGCAGGTCTGCCGGTATCCGATCTGACGTTTCGTAGCCGTAGAGCGCCGTGGCATCGGTCTCAACCCGCGATATAAGTTTGGCGTTCGTCGGTCCTAAGTTCGAACCGCCCGAGGCGGCGGCATCGTAACCGCTTCCCGCAACGCTCGGGCGTGACCGAAAATACTTCTCCGACGAAAAACCTTGGCCGATCAGTTCCGAGCCGACAACCGTTCCCTCTCGGGAAATCAGTGAACCGTTCGCGCGGTGCGGGAACGCCCATTGGGCAACCGCCCAGACCGCGACCGGGTAAAGAACCCCGAGCGAAACGGTCAGGACGATGATCATCAATGCCGATGTGATTATGTTCTTCATAGATTCCGTCCTATTTCGCCAGCCCGACGACGTTGATCACGATGTCGATCAGTTTTATTCCGATAAACGGCGCGATGATCCCACCCAAGCCGTAAATCAGCAGATTGCGCCGCAATAGGGACGACGCCGAAAGCGCGCGGTACCGAATTCCTCTGAGCGCAAGCGGAATGAGGCCGATGATGACCAGAGCGTTGAAGATCACGGCCGAAAGAATCGCCGATTGCGGCGTTTGCAGGTCCATGATGTTCATCGCGCCGAGAACCGGAAATGTCGCGGCGAACATCGCCGGTATGATCGCGAAGTACTTGGCGACATCGTTGGCGATCGAGAAGGTCGTCAACGCTCCTCGCGTCATCAACAACTGCTTTCCGATCTCGACGATCTCGATCAACTTTGTCGGGTCGCTGTCGAGATCGACCATGTTTCCAGCTTCCTTCGCGGCCTGCGTGCCGGTGTTCATCGCCACTCCGACGTCTGCCTGCGCAAGGGCGGGCGCATCATTCGTGCCGTCTCCGGTCATTGCAACAAGTTTGCCCTCCGCCTGTTCGCGTTTGATGAGCGTCATCTTGTCTTCAGGCGTCGCCTCGGCCAGAAAATCGTCGACTCCGGCTTCCTTCGCTATCGACGCGGCAGTGAGGGGGTTGTCGCCGGTGATCATTACGGTCCTGATGCCCATCTGCCTGAGTTGCAGGAATCGCTCGCGCATTCCGCTCTTCACAATGTCCTTAAGATAAATCACGCCGAGAGGTTTTCGGTTATCCGCAAGGACGAGCGGAGTGCCGCCTGCCCCCGCGATGCGTTCGACGATCTTCCTCAGCTCCGCCCCGGCTTCGGGCATATCCTCGCCGATGTATCGCTCGATAGAATCAACCGCGCCCTTTCGAATCTCGCGGCCGTTCAAGTTGACCCCAGACATTCGGGTTTGCGCCGAAAACGCGATGAATTCGCGGGAATCAGCGGCCCCGTTCAGTTCAGGCGCCGGAAGCCGGTATCTCGTCTGCGCAAGCGATACGATCGACCGGCCTTCCGGAGTTTCGTCGGCGAGCGACGAAAGCTGCGCGACGGTCGCGAGTTCTCTTTCGTCAACGCCGCTGAGCGGTATGAACTCGTGTGCCTGGCGATTTCCCAGCGTGATGGTTCCGGTCTTGTCGAGCAATAGCGTGTTGACATCGCCGGCCGCTTCGACAGCGCGACCGCTCATCGCCAGAACGTTTTTCTGGATCAGCCGGTCCATTCCCGCGATACCGATCGCCGATAACAAGCCGCCGATCGTTGTCGGGATTAGGCAGACGAGAAGCGACACCAGAACGAAGACCGTCTGCGCCGCGTTCGAGTAGATCGCGAACGGCTGAAGCGTAACGACCGCCAGCAGAAAGACGATCGTCAATCCGGCGAGCAGGATGTTGAGCGCGATCTCGTTCGGCGTTTTTTGCCGCGATGCGCCCTCGACAAGAGCGATCATACGGTCGATGAACGTTTCGCCGGGGTTCGAGGATATTCTGACCTTGATCCAATCGGAAAGGACCTTTGTTCCGCCAGTGACCGCGCAACGGTCGCCGCCGGACTCACGGATGACCGGCGCGCTCTCGCCGGTGATCGCCGATTCGTCTACCGATGCAACGCCTTCGATCACGTCCCCGTCGCCCGGAATGAAATCACCCGCCTCGACGATCACGACGTCCCCGACGCGCAGATCGGCGGCCCCCACGATGACGGGCCGGCCTTCCGAATTGAGACGTTTGGCTACGGTCTCGGTCTTCGCCGATCGAAGCGTGTCCGCCTGCGCCTTGCCGCGTCCCTCCGCCATGGCTTCGGCGAAATTTGCGAAAAGCACCGTGAACCATAACCAAAGCGTGATTTGAAATTCAAAAACCGCGCTTCCAGTCACGCCGGTCGCAAGGTTTGCTGCGAGCTTGATCGTCAGAAAGCACGCGCCTACCTCGACGACGAACATCACCGGGTTCTTGAGCATCGTCCGGGGATTCAGTTTCTTGATGGATTGGATAAGGGCCTGGGAGATTATCTTGCTGTCCCAAATTGAAACTTGTTGCTTTGTCATAGATCTGCCAACTGTTGTGATACGTCAAAAACTCTGTCCGCTCAGCATTTGAAAATGCTCGAGTATCGGCGAAAGCGTCAGGACAGGGAAGAAGGTCAATGCGCCGACAATGATGATCACGCTGATCAGAAGCACGGTAAAGAGTGCGGTGTTGACCGGAAACGTGCCGAGCGATTGCGGAATTCGTTTCTTGCGTGCCAAATTGCCGGCAATCGCAAGGACCGGAATGATCATCAGGAATCTGCCGATGAGCATCGCCGCGCCGAGCGCCGAGTTGTACCACAGCGTGTTGGCGCTCAGCCCGGCAAACGCGGAACCGTTGTTACCGGTCGCCGAAGTGAACGCATACAGTATCTCGGTCAAACCGTGTGCACCCGGATTGTTGAGCGATGTCAGGCCGAAATCATTTGAAAGAACCGAGATCGCGGTCAACACGAGGATCGTCAGCGGGAAGATCAGCGTGTAGAGCATCGCCATTTGAACGTCGAATGATTCGATCTTCTTCCCGAGATATTCCGGCGTTCGTCCGACCATCAATCCGGCAAGGAAGACGGTCAGAATGACGAAGACGAGCATTCCGTAGAGGCCCGCGCCGACGCCGCCGAAGATCACCTCGCCGAGCAAAATGTTCACCAACGGAACCATGCCGCCAAGCGGTGTGAATGAGTCGTGCATCGAGTTCACGGCGCCGCAAGAGGCACCGGTCGTGACCGTCGCGAACAACGCCGAGTTCACGATTCCGAAACGCGTCTCCTTGCCCTCCATATTGCCGCCGACGACGAGCTGGTCAGCGTTTGCGGGAAACAGCGGATTCCCGCGAGATTCGGACCAGTACGAGACGAAGACGCCGACCGTCAGAAGCAGCATCATCGCCGCGTACACGGCCCAACCGTGCCCCTGCGACTTCGTGACTCGGCCGAGCGTGTAGGTCAACCCGGCCGGGATGATCAAGATCAGAAGCATCTGCACGAAATTCGAAAGCGGTGTCGGGTTCGCGTACGGATGCGCCGAATTGGCGTTGAAGAAGCCGCCACCGTTGGTCCCCAGAATCAGGATCGACAGTTGCGACGCGACCGGACCTTGCGCGATCGTTTGCTGGGCGCCGTCGAGCGTCTTTACCACCTCGTACGGCTTGAAATTCTGCATCACGCCCTGCGATACGAAAAATACCGCGGCGACGAACGAGATCGGCAGAAGAACGTAAAGTACTCCACGCACGAGGTCGGTCCAAAAGTTGCCCAATTCGTCGGTTTCGAACCGCGCGATTCCGCGAATGAGAACAACCGCGATCGCGAGACCGACCGCTGCCGAAGCGAAGTTCTGAACGGCAAGCGCCGCCATTTGCGTTAGATAACTCATCGTCGCCTCGCCGCTGTATCCCTGCCAGTTCGTGTTTGTGACGAATGAGACGGCGGTATTGAACGATGAGTCGGCCGACGGTGCCGGAAGCCCTTCTGGATTGAACGGCAGAAAATACTGAAACCGTTGGATGGCGTAAACCGCAAGCGTCGACAGCAGACTGAAAGAAACCACCGCGGTTCCGTATTCCTTCCAATTCATCTCCAAGCCGGGGCGAATCCGGCAAAAGGCGTAGATAAGTCTTTCAACCGGTCCAAAGATCCGGTCGAGCGGCGTTTTCTCGCCGTCAAAGACCTGCGTCAGATAAACTCCGATCGGTTTGACAAGCAAGGTCAGCGCGACGAGAAACGCGGAAATTTGCAGAATTCCGTTCAATGTCATATATCAAAATTTCTCCGGCCGCAGAAGCGCGTAGAACAAGTACGAGAGCAGTAGCACCGAAATCGCGATCGCAAGTATGTTCTCGATGTTCATTTGTTACTTTCCCTTCCGCCCAGAGCTTCGGCGAATCGCAGGTAACCGAGCGCGAGGCCAAAAAAACCGATGATTGCCAAAACGAATATCAAATCTCTCATACGCCTCTCCTTTCGGGTCAGAAGTTGTAGCCGACCTCGAACAGAAAATAATGGTTCCCCTTTGCCGCGTCGGAATTGCCGATCGAATAACTCCAGTATGTAGTGACCTTTGGATGTGGTTTGTAGATCAGACCGGGAGTGAAGTACCCGCTCGCGTGACGCCCCGTGATCCAGTCCGCGGCGATCGTTAAATTGCTGTTGACCGTTTGCTCGAAGCCGAACTGTCCGCCGCCGCGCACGGCGTTCGCCGCAAAAACGTTCTTGCCGGCTACGAAGACGCCCGCGGACAGGCGCGTCTTTCCGACAGTCTTGCTTCCGGCAAGGTAAGAATAGGTGCCGAATTTATAGGTTCGGTTTCGTACCGGAACATAGAAGTTAGTTCCGGCGATGAGATCGACCTTGGTCTTCGAATTCCTGTAGAACCTCCACTTCGCGGTCGGAACCAGCGTCGTCGTGTCTGCGCCCGGCTGAAGATTTCCGGTTACATTCAATCCGATCTCGACATTGCTTCCTACTCCCACAACTGCCCTCGGCACAAAGCTCGAGAATTTTCCGAGAGCGTTCTGTCGTACGGGCTTGAAAGCCGCGTCAAGTTCAATATAGACGCCGCCCCGGTCAAGAACGTCGGTGCTCGGCACGTTGAAAATCGTCTGTTGGGCGTTCGCGGCCGCCGATAGAACTAGCAATGGGCCGATGACGAGCGCGCCCCTCACCGGTCCGTCGAGGAAGCCGCGCTTTTCATGTCTTGCCACTCGAATTTTCTTGTCGTAGCTGTCGATCTTGTCCAAACAATGTGCGATCAAGATCATGAGCGGGAAGACCAAAGCGATAAGTATCGAACCGAGTCGCGAGTCTTGGTCGGCATAAGCCGAACCCGTGAAATATGGCAGAACCGAAAGCAGAAGACCGGCCGAAACGGCAAGGGTGGTCAGACCGATGCAGATGGCGGCCGCTGCCGTCCACCGTCTTATCGAGTCGAGTTCGGCGAGATCCGAGCGTTCAGATCCCGTGGTTACGTTGTTCTTCAGAATCATTTCCATTTCGTTTAGATTTCGACGCAAACCAGAACCCTCGTGACGCTTCGCGATACACGACGGGTTCCTTGTCTTCAAATTAACCGGGTCCGGGATAAGGGAAAGGGCCGTCGCAATTGAAGTGCCCCTGTTTCGGCCGCCTCGTCTTCGCGACGGGACGATTTTCGGTCCGCCCGTGCCGGGTTGCCTCAGCTTTGCTTCGGCAAAGTTGTCAACAATTCAATTGTGCGTCACGTCGCGTAAGGTTGGTGTAAGGGCTTCATAAAGAGTTCGGAAGAAGTTCGTAAATAAGTCGTAATGATGGAGGATTTCATATCGAAAACATGCTTCAGAATGATCGCCGGAGCAGTGCGGACGATCGAAAGCGATGCCACCGTAGCCCGCAATCGCAGCCAATGCGGACTGGCGGAGGACCGCCGACCCATCACGACGCCGATGATCCGGCTAGTTTAAGCTTTCTTCTGTTATCCCGGCCCAACGCGTTGCCTATCCTGAGGATCGAATTCGGTGGACGGTGCGAGCGGGTTACCTTGTACCCGGATTGAAACGATATCCGACCCACGGTTCGGTGACGATGTATTTGGGGTCGGTCGGATCCTTTTCGATCTTCTTTCGGAGTTGGCCAACGAAGACGCGGAGATATTCCGACTGTTCAGTGAAATTCCCGCCCCAAATGGCGCCGAGCAGCGTCCGTTGGGTGAGGACCTTGCCGGGATGACTGACGAAGTACACGAGCAGGTCATATTCCTTTGGCGTCAGGTGGATGATTCTGTCGCCAACCGACACTTCCCTCGAGTCGAGATCGATTCGCAGGTCTCCGGAACTGAGAATATTCAAGGTGTCGTTGGCGCTCGCGCGGCTTCGCCGTTGCACTGCCCGGAGGCGCGCAAGCAATTCCTCGATGCCGAACGGCTTGGTCACATAGTCGTCGGCACCCGAGTCGAGCGCTTCGACCTTCACCGCTTCCTCACCCTTGACAGAAAGCACGACTATCGGTGTTTCCGATACGGCACGGATCTCGCGGCACAATTCAAGCCCCGTCATTCCGGGCATCATTAGATCGGTGACGATGATATCCGGTGACCATTTCGCGATCGTCTCGAGCGCATCGAATCCGTTGTCGGCATACCGCGCGTCGTAACCGTTGGCGATCAACCCCGTCGTTAAAACCCGAACGATCTGCGGTTCGTCATCAACGATCAGGACTCGTTGCTTTGTTTCCATATTCTTGACCATCTCCTATTGGCAACGTAAACGAGAATCTTGCGCCGATCGCTCCGTCGGAAACGGCCATCGTCCCGTCGTGAGCGTCAACGATGCCCTTCGCGATCGCCAACCCAAGTCCGGTTCCGGTTGAGCTGCGCCCGCGGACCGGAATTCGGACAAACTTCTCAAAGATCGCTTCCCTGTCTTTGGGCGCGACGCCGGGCCCTTCGTCCTCGACCGTGAACTTCACATTTCGGTCATCGGCCCGAGTCGCCGAGACAATGATCGTCGTGCCGTCGGCGGAGTACTTGGCTGCATTATCGATGAGCAAATAGACCACCTCGGCGACGGCCCGCGCGTCGGCGCGAATAACCGGAAGGGCCGGTTCGATCGATAGCATCAGCCGGTGACTGTCGATTCGTCCCCGAAACCGCGAGACCGCCGCCTGAACGATCTCTTCGACCGAATCCCACTGCGGTGTGACGGACAGTTCGCCGGCTTCGATCTTTGCTAATTCGATCATCCCCTCGACGAAATGATCGAGCCGGTCCGCTTCCTCGTTGATGACAAGCAACATATCGCGCCGCATTTCGGACGTCAGGGTCGACTTCGCGAGATTAGGGTCCGGATCGTTGAGCAATGTGGTAACTGAAGCCTTTATGGACGTCAATGGAGTTCGAATGTCGTGTGTGACGGCGTCAAGGAGTGCCGATTTCAATTTTGCGCTCTGCTTCAGGGCTTCGGCATGGCTCGCCTTCTCAAACGCGTCGTTCAGTTCGTTGTAAAGATGCGAGATCTGGTTGTTTGCCGCCTCGGCTTGGAGCGCACGCTGTTTTAGCCGGGCCGAGAGTTGACCCGCGGTCAGTGCGACAATCAGAAAGGCGATCAACGCGACCCAGTTCTCAGGATCGGATATGGTCAGCGTTCCGGTAGGCGGCAAGAAGAAGAAGTTGAAACAGAGCACCCCGACGATTGACGCGATCAGCGCGGGCCTGCTTCCCCAGACGGTCGCGACAAGAAGCACAACCAGAAGCAGGGAGAACGCGACACCGGTTGTCGAGATGTGACGCTGAATCGGCTCAACTACGAACACAACCGCGATCGTGCCGGGACCCGCGACGACGTATCCGATCGCTGATCGGCTGTAAACGAGGTTTATGGGCATACGAACCTATTCTTTCACAGATCGTATAAGGAATCCGTAAAGAATCGTCCTAATCGTCGCCCTCGGCTTCCTCTCGTTCCTCTTCCTCGCGCACTCCGGCGGTGAGAACGTCGTAGGCGGAGAGACGCGCGATGCCGGGCATCGGTTCGGATCCGCCCCGGACCGAGAACCATATGATCTCGTTCAGCGCGCGCGGGTCGGCCATATCGGCCCGTGTCAGGTTCTGGCGGCCGGTCAGTTCCATATATCGAAGCATCGCCCGCGTCGGATCCGGCGGCGGCATCAGATTCTCAGGGTCGAGATCCGGCAATGTCGCAGTGTACGGTTCAAGATTCGGCCGGTCGGTGAAAATATCGATCGGGATCGCGTTCGCGTCGAGGAAGTTCATCGGCGCGATCCCGAGGCACAATTCGATCGTCCGGATCAGCGAGACCGTGCTGTGGAACTCGTGTACCAGCGCGCCTTCGCGGTTCCACGCCGAAATGACGAGCGCGGGCGAGCGATGCGCGTCGACGTGATCCGGCCCGTCCTGCGCGTCGTCCTCGACGACAAAGATCGCGGTATCCTTCCAGAACGGGCTTTTTGAGACCTCTTCGACAAGCCTGCCGAGCGCGTAATCGTTCTCGGCGACAAAGAACTGCGGCATCGGCATCGTGCGGCTCATTCCCGCCGTATGGTCATTCGAAAAGCGGACGATCGAGAGGTTCGGCAGGCGGTCGATCTTCGTCCGCTCAAATTCCGCGACGTAACCCCTGAACTCGGTCATCCACTCGCCGAACCGCGAATGCCCGGGAAACTTCGGATTCGAGTTCGAAACGGCCGCGTCGACCGCGCCCTCCGAAGAGCGCGCCGCGCGATATGATTCGACCGTCATCGAATCCGGGGTCGCAAGATCGTAGTTGCGGAGCGTAGGCGAGTAATGGCCTTCGAGCGATTTCTTCGTCGGATACGCCGCGATGGTCGAGGACAGGTCCGGATAGGTTTTGCGCTTCCTTGTGTTCACCTCGCGCAGATCGTTCTCGGAGACGGTCCCGATAAACTCCCCGTAATTCCGGTACGACAGCCCGGCACGTTTCGCCGCATCCCAGAGATAGAGGGTTTCCGGCTCGGCAATGTCGCGCGCGCCCTGGTAATACGGCACGTAGCGTTTTTGAAAATTGACGACGTCCTCTACTGTCACCGGCAACTCGAAGACCGACGGCAGAGACACCGGAGGCTGTCCCGTCGGCGCGTTGAACGATGGCAGGCGATTGAAGCCCTCGTAATCGTATGTCCGGCCGCGATCGGAGTAATCCCAACGGAACGCCTTATCGACGTAATCGCTCGAGAACGCGGCGGTCGACCAGTTGTGCCCGTCGGGGCTCGCCTCGGAGTTGACGAAGAACCTGTCAAGCAGACCGAAGCGCAGCGCGAGCGCGCGGACGTTCGGCGTTACGGTCTGCGTGATCCCGTTCGGCGATCTTGCCGCTTGGCCGGCGCCAAAGATCGCGACCGACGGATCGCCGTCGGCCTTCGTGCCGTCGCCCGATCGTTCAAGGTCTCCGAAGACCTGATCATAGGTGCGATTTTCGCGGATGACGTAGATGACGTGTTTGAACGGCGATCGGCCGCCGGGGAAAAGCTCCTTTTTGCGGACGCCGAGAAGCCCGTTATCGCGCATCACCTGTTGGGTGTACGCGTAGAGTTTCTTGTCGTCCGGAACTTCGACAAGGCTGATGTTGCCCGAAACGGCCGCCGCGCTGTAGATTCCGCGCTTGTTGTAGCGCTCGCCAGGATACTCGGCGTTCGGCATATTCGGATAGAGCCCCGATTCGTTCGGGATGTTCGATGAATTTGCGACGCCGGTTCCCTTGCCGTTCCCGATGAAAAGACGGTTGCCGACGAACGCGACGGCCGAAGCGTAGTTTCCCGTCGGGATGAAACCGCGAACGCGGCTCCGCGTCCGTTCGTCGAGCGAAACGACGGCCACCGCGTTGGCCTTCGAATTGGCGACGAACAACGTCTCTCCATTGTCGCTCAGAGCCAATCCCTGCGGTCCGACGCCGCCCGGACCGGATTCGGCGAGCCGGACATCGATCGAGGGCTGCCGGCGCAGCGGCTGATCGGTCGCGGTATCGATAACAGAGACCGAATCCCCATCGGAATTCGCGACATATAGCCGCGACCGATCCCGATTGAAGATCATTAGCGTCGGATGGCGGCCCGTGACGATGTGCTTACGGACGCGGAGCGTCGCCGCATCGACAACGGCCACCGATCCGTCGCCCCAAAGCGAAACGTAGATCTTGGAAGAACGCCCGCCGGCAGGCATCGATTTGACGTCGTATGGGTAGACGAACTGCTTCGATCCGGCGCGGATTAGACCGACTCGATGGATGCGGCGTTCGTTCCTGATATCGGAGACGACACCGAGCGAATCGCCGAGATTGTTCGCCACGAACAATGTATTGCCATCGGGCGCGAGGTCGATCCCTGTCGGGTAGACCGCCGCCACATTGCCGTTGTAATTCGGGTTCGGCGCGAACTCGGCAAATGCCGCGACGTCGATCGACGGCGCCTTCAGTTCGGCATCGGGGGCGTTCGCGGGGGCGAGGGGTTTTGCGGCTTTCGGATCGAAGGCGAGGATCCAGATCTTGTTCTCGAAGCCGCCCGCGACGTAAAGATTGAACTTACCGCCCGGTTGCGGACGCGGTTCGAAGACGAGTCCGAAATTCGCGCTCTGCGGCGACGGAAAGTAAACATGTTGAATGACTTGCGGCTCCGGTTCGCGATTGAGGTCGATGACCGACAGCGTCTGATTATTGTTGCTCTTGGAGTTGAAAGTGAGCCCGTAGCCACTGTTGACCGCGATCAGGAATCGGCCCTTTCCGTCAGGACCGTCGGTGTCGGGCGTGCGGACAAAATTGAAGGTCAGCGGCGTGACGGCCGCCAGCCCGGTCTCGGAATCGATGACCAATCTTCCCGCCGGCGATATCGTTCGGGTCTGAAAATCGATCGGTACCGGATCTGAAGATGCTCGAGGACGCTGCCTCGGCGCGACAAGCGCAAGCAGCGCGATCAGGAAAACGAACAGGAATCCGAACCAAAAGAATCTTCGCGAGAAACTGAACATCGGCGCAACTCCCTGGCCGCGCGAGCGCGGGCCGTCCACGTCCGAACTCGATGTCCGCGGTCGTCGCCGATCGTCAACGCGTCACTTCTGTTTCGCGGAAAGCAGGATCAGATCCGAAGTGCGGCGTCCGCGGAGCACGGCGAGCCGTCTGTTGTCCGGCGAAAGGCTCGCCACATAAACATCGTCGGACTTGAAATCGACCAACTGCCGGGCCGGCGAGCCGTCGATCGGCAGCAGCCAAACCGACGAGACCGGACCCTTTTCAAGGTCGGCATTTTTGAACAACAGGGCCGACCCGTCTCCCGTAAACCTCATGAACCGTGTCGGCGCGACATCGAATACTCTAATCGTCTCACCGGTTTCGAGCGAACGCAAAGCGATGCGGCTCTTATTCGACTCCTTGTCGAGAAATGAGATCGCGACCGACCTGCCATCGGGCGAAATGTCGAAGAAACGGATCGAGACGTCGCTTATCACGCGCCGAACTGATCCGGAATCAACCCAGATTACGCATTGGAGAAACTTGCCCGCGAATCCTCACGAATCAGAGCGAATCAGGCAATTGTTCGGGATCGAATGTCTGAAATCTAATGCCGCGTGTTTTCCCAAGTTATTGACATTGTTGATGTTATCGGAAACAAACAGTCAATCGTGGATTCGCGATGATTGGCGGAGATTCGCGGGCTGGTTCCTATCGCTCAATTTGGGATCAACAGAGGCATTGAAGGGAATCGTGGAAACGAAAAAACGGAAGCGCGGTCTTGGCCGGCTTCCGTCCTGTTGGTTTTGATATCGGACCGTCTAGCTTTTGCGAAGTTCCGTCAGGACCTGCTTCGCGACCGCCTTGAGCGTATCGAAGACCCCTGTTCCCTGGGCCGCGACGGCTTCGAAAACGGGCTCGCCTTTCTTCTGGAGTTCGGCGGTGAGTTCGTCCGACGGAATGACGTTCGGCAGATCGCGCTTGTTGAGCTGCAGGACATACGGAAGCTTACTCAGGTCATAGCCCTGCGTCTGCAGATTCTCTTCGAGATTGTAAAGCGATTCGATGTTCGCATCCATACGTTCTTCCTGCGAATCCGCGACGAAGACAACGCCATCGACACCCTTCAGGATAAGCTTTCGCGACGCGTCGTAGTAGACCTGGCCCGGCACGGTGTAAAGATGAAAACGCGTCTTGAACCCGCGCACGGTTCCGAGTTCGAGCGGCATGAAATCGAAAAACAACGTGCGGTCGGTTTCGGTCGCGAGCGAGATCAGCTTGCCCTTGGCCTGCGGCGCGGTCGAATCGTAGATGTACTGCAGATTCGTGGTCTTGCCGCACAAGCCGGGGCCGTAGTAAACGATCTTGCAGTTGATCTCGCGGGAAGCGTAGTTGATGAAAGTCATAATCGTATTTTGGATTTTGGATTTTGGATTTTCGATTTTGGCTTAAGCGCTGACCGCGCGGTCCAAAATCCAAAATCTAAAATCCAAAATCAGCTGAACAGGCTGTCAATGTCTTCGTCAGTGATTTCCGCAAAGAACGAGTTCTCGTTCATTCGGTGGTTTGCCGAGTCGCGGGCGACGTCTTCGAGAATCGCCGCGATCTCGTGGCTCGCTTTCTTCGTTCGGAGCTTGACCAGTCCGAGCGTCGAACGTTCATCGAACACGACGACCAGAAGACTGCGGCCGATGACACTGATGAAGATGCTCTCGCGTTCGCCCTCGTGGACGACGCAGGGGAAGACATCTTCGCCGATGAGCTTCGCCATCGAGGTGGTCGCCGCGACGTTTCCGGCAGCGAGCGACGCGAAACTGGTGGTGTCCATATCGCCGATATCGCCGTGGAAGGCGATCGGTTGCCCGTCGCGATCGACCAGAAAAACGACCCGCGAGGCACACTCGACACACAGCCGCACCAGGGTGCTTTTGATTTTCTGAAACTGCTGTTCGTGTATGACTATCGGCGTTTCGATCATTGGAAACTCGTTTCTCTTGAACTTGGAGCGAAGAGGCAAGTAGCTGTAAGTCTTTCCAAAACAAAAATTGTGGAAACTGTCGGCGATTGGCCGGGCGAGCGGATCGGCCAACCACATTCATAATTTAGCATACCGCTTTTGTACGCTTCAAGCTTTTTTTTCGAAACCGCCGCCGGGCCGGCGTTCGCTCGAGCACCTGCCGGCGCGTCCCTTAGAAAAAAGAAATTGCCGTTAAATGATTCAAAATGCTAAACTTCGAAAGGGCGGCGAGCGCTTGGCCGTCCGACTGCAAACGAACACCGCCGTTCACGGGTCGCGGGCGCCGCGCGACACCGCGCTTCGTCATTTTGTCCCCAAACACCGAATGCGAAATCATCTGTTTTCACACAGTGCGTTTGCTCTCAACTTCGTCGCGATCGGCGGCGGGAACGGTCTGTCGACGCTTCTCTCGGGGCTAAAGCGTTTCGTCGGTCCGACCGAGACCGAGCCCGTCTGGTTGAGCGATCTGTCCGCGATCGTCGCCGTAACCGACGATGGCGGAAGTTCGGGGAGACTGCGAGACGAATTGCAGATGCTCCCGCCGGGCGATATCAGGAACTGCATGGTCGCGATGTCCGAGGATTCGACGCTTCTTTCGAAGCTTTTCCGGCATCGTTTTCGCGGAAGCGGCGAACTCGGCGGGCACAGTTTCGGCAATCTCTTTCTGGCGGCGATGACCGAGATCACCGGCGATTTCGCAAAGGCCGTCAAGCTTTCGTCCGAGATCCTCGCGAGCAAAGGCCATATCTTTCCGGCAACGGTCGCCGATGTCCGGCTCGCGGCGGTTCTCGAAGACGGCTCGACGGTGCGGGGCGAGACGAATATCGGAACGGTAGGAAGTCGGATCAAACGGCTGTATCTCGAACCTTCTGATTGTCACCCGATGCCAGAAGCGCTCGAGGCCATCCGCGAGGCAGACGTCATAACGATCGGTCCCGGCTCGCTGTTCACGTCACTCCTGCCCCCGATACTCGTCAAAGGCGTCGCGCGCGCGATCGCCGACTCGGCGGCCGTGAAGGTCTTCGTCTGCAATCTGATGACACAGCCCGGCGAGACCGACGGGTTCTCATCGCGCCGTCATCTTGAGATAATCCGCGAATACGCGCCCGAGATCGATTTCGATTATGTCGTCGTCAACAACAGCCCGATCTCAGATGAACAGGTCCGGCGATACGCGGACGAAGGCGCGCAGCAGATCGGCGTTCACGGATCGATCACGCCGGAGACGATCGAAGGAGCCGAGGTCGTTTATGGTAATCTGTTGGACGACGGCGAAATGGTCCGGCATCAGCCTGAGAAGCTTGCGCAGGTCGTTTTGCTATGCGCGCTTCAGCCGCGGCGCAAGGTGATTTTCGACCCCCGTTAGCAATAATGAGCGTGAACGAACAAAAACCGCTTGATATCTTGATCCTGGCCGCTGGGCTTGGGACTCGTATGAAGTCGAATCTGGCAAAGGTTCTCCACCGGCTCGACGGTCGTCCGTTGATCAATCACGTATGTCAGACGGCGGTCGCGCTTTCGCCGCGATCGGTCTACGTCGTGATCGGGCATCAGGCCGATCTGGTCCGCGCCGCCGTGCTCGAGGAACTTGACGAATCGCTCGCTCGATTTGTGTTGCAGGAAGACCAACTCGGAACCGGCCACGCCGTCAATATGGCCCGCGAACATCTGGCCGATTCGGATTCTACACTCGTCGTGCTTTCGGGAGACGTGCCGATGATCCGGGCCGAGACGCTGGCCGCGTTGGTTCAGCAGCACCGCGCGCACCGCGGCCGCGGCGCGGCCTGCACGATCCTGACGGTCAAACTCGATGACCCGTCAGGATATGGACGCGTCATCCGCGACGATTCCGGACAGTTCGACTCGATCGTCGAGCATAAGGATGCGACGGACGAGGAAAAGGCGGTACGCGAGATCAACAGCGGAATCTATTGTTTCGATACGCGCAAGCTCTTCGCCGCTTTGGCCCACGTCAAGAACCACAACGCTCAGGGCGAGTATTATCTGACCGACGTTCCGGCGCTGATGCGGCAGTCAGGCGAGGGCGTTTCGATATTCCGCCACGACGATCCGTTCGAGATCGAAGGCATCAACAATCGTGTCCAGTTGGCCGAAATGGAACGCGTCCTTTGCCGCCGGGTGGTCAAGCGGATGATGCTCGATTATGGCGTGACGTTCATCGATCCGAAGAACGCGTACATCTCGCAGCGTGCAACGATCGGTCGCGATACGGTCATCTATCCGAATGTCGCGATTGAGGGCGAGACGGTTATCGGCGATGGATGCACGATCCGTTCGGGTACGCGGATCGTGGATTCGACAGTCGGTCACGGGGTCGATATTCTCGACAATTGCGTCATCGACAAGGCTGAGATCGCGTCGGGTGCGAGAATCGGCCCGTTCGCTCACTTGCGTCCGGCGGCCAAGATCGGCGAGACCGCCCATATCGGCAACTTTGTCGAGGTCAAGAAATCGACGGTCGGGCGCGGTTCGAAGGCTAATCATCTGACATATATCGGCGACGCGACGATCGGTGAGAACTCGAATATCGGCGCCGGGACGATCACCTGCAATTACGACGGGAAGAACAAGCACCGGACCGAGATCGGGGACAACGTCAAGATCGGATCGGACACGATGCTCGTCGCGCCGGTCAAGGTCGGCGACGGCGTCGTCAGCGGCGCCGGCAGCGTCATCACCAAGGACGTGCCGCCGAACAAACTCGTCGTCGGCGCTCCGGCAAGGGCGATCAGGACACTGAACCGGGAGGACGAAAAAGGTTGACGGGACAAGAGTGATGGGTGTTAGAATCGTCTGAAATTCTGGACTCACGCGCTTCTCTTCTTCGCGATCTCACCAAAGACGGCGGAGAAACGAGCATCACTCTTTTGATGAAATTTGAATGGGATTTTCGGAAAGCCGAGCTGAACAGGAAGAAACACGGGGTTGAGTTCGAGGAGGCCCTTGCGGTCTTCAATGACCCAAACGCGATTTACGGAAGCGATTTCAAGCACTCGATCTCAGAACGACGATGCTTCGTGATCGGGCACACGGTCGATCGGCTCCTGCTTGGATTTACGTCGAGAACATTGAGTACGAGGTGATAAGAATGTTATCCGCGAGACCTGCCGATCGGCATCAGCAAATGGAATATGCAAGACAATTCTTGTGATCGCAATCAGCCGTTTCGGTTCAATATTGTCGAGGAGCCGAACGGGGAGCGCTATCTTGTAAGAACTCAAGAGGACTTCGATCTTGACCTCGCCGCGGGTTTTGATGGCGAGGAGACGCTCCGTCCCGGCAAGTACCGAATCGAACCGAGGCCGGAATGGGGAAATCCGAAGGGTGTCACGGTTTCGATACAATTGAAGATCGATCTTGACCTGCTAAACCATCTCAGGTCGCAATTGGAAGGGGATTCAACGATCGAAGATCTCATCTGCAGCAAACTGCGCTTGTTGATGGAGATTGAGTCCGGGGCGCTTCAAGCCGTTGCTGACGAAAAAAAGGCGGCGTGAGAAAGAGCGCCGTCTGAAACCGGTACTTCAAACAAATGGCGCTCGAAACGCCGAGATTCCGGGAACAGGAGGAGTCCTTTGATGGAAAACGATAATTGGGTTCCGCCGCCGCCGCCCGAAGATTCGATCTTCGGCGGAGCGACGCGCGATCATTATGCCCGGGAGATTCGGAGCGAGTCGACAAAAGCCCTGATCTTCGGGATTCTCTCGCTTTTCTGCTGTCCGATCGTTTTCGGCATCCTCGGCTATTCGAAAGCCAATGAGGTCTTGCAGAACATCGATATTTACCAGGTAGAGGAAAATCGGCGGGGCATCGCGCAGGCCGGGAAGATACTCTCCATAGTTGGAATCGTGATCTGGGTCTTGTCGTTCGCGCTCCGGATGGCGTTCGATGTTCGTTGAAAACTCGCAAAAGAAGATATGTGTGGAATCGTTGGATACGTTGGAAACAAACAGGTTGTGCCGTTGATCATCGACGGTCTTCGAAAGCTCGAGTACCGCGGATATGATTCGGCGGGGATTGCCGTCGTCGACGACAACCATCACCTCGAACTTCGCCGCGCCGAAGGGAAATTGCGCAACCTGGAAGAAGCCATTCGCCTTAACCCGCTCGACGGCAATTACGGCATCGGCCACACGCGTTGGGCGACGCACGGGCGCCCGACCGAAGAGAACGCGCATCCGCACCGGGACGGATCGGGCCGAATCGTCGTCGTTCACAACGGCATCATCGAGAATTACCTGCCGCTCAAGGAATCGCTGAAAGCGGCCGGGCACGAGTTCAAATCCGAGACCGACACCGAGGTTGTCGCCCATCTCATCGAAGAGATCATCAAAACGAAAGGCCTGAGGTTCGAAGAGGCCGTCCGTGATGCCGTCAAACAATTGCGAGGGATCTTCGCGCTCTCGATAATTTCGGCCGACGAGCCTGACCAGATCATCGCCGTGCGCGAAGGTCCGCCGGTCGTCATCGGACTCGGCGACGGCGAGTTCTTCGTCGCCTCCGACATTCCGGCGATCCTGCAGCACACGCGCGACGTCTTCTACCTCGGCGAGCGCGAGATCGCGATCCTCACGAAGGATTCGGTCCGCGTCACCGATTTCGACGGGAACATTGTCGAACCGAAACAGCAGCGCATCACCTGGGATCCGATCATGGCGGAAAAGGGCGGCTTCAAGCATTTCCTGCTCAAGGAGATCTACGAACAGCCGCGCGCCGTCCGCGACACGGTCCGCGGGCGCGTGTCGCTCGATACCGGCAAGGTCTATCTCGACCCGATGAACATCTCGGATGAAGATTTCCGCGCGGTTCGCGCGATCAAGATCGCCGCCTGCGGGACGAGCTGGCATGCCGGCACGGCCGCGAAGTTCCTGATCGAGGAACTTGCCCGCGTTCCGGTCGAGGTCGATTATGCGTCGGAGTTCCGCTACCGCAATCCGGTGCTCGACGAATCTGATTTGCTGATCGTCATCTCGCAGTCGGGCGAGACGGCGGATACGATAGCCGCGATGCGCCAGGCGAAGGAAGCGGGCTGCAAGGTGCTCGCGATCTGCAACGTGCAGGGCTCGATGGTCACGCGCGAGGCCGACGGCACGATCCTGACCCACGCCGGGCCGGAGATAAGCGTCGCATCGACGAAGGCATTCACCTCGCAGATCATCGCGCTTTACATCTTTGCGCTCTACCTCGGCGATTTGCGCGGCAAACTGACCGAGGCGCAAGTCATTAAGCACGCGCAGGAACTCATCGAATTGCCGCTCAAGATCGAAGAGATACTCAGCGATGCCGATTCGATCGAGGAACTGTCGAAGGACTTCTTCAGATCGCAGGATTTTCTGTATCTCGGCCGCGGCATCAATTTCCCGGTCGCGCTCGAGGGCGCACTGAAACTGAAAGAGATCTCGTACATCCACGCCGAAGGCTATCCGGCGGGCGAGATGAAGCACGGCCCGAACGCGCTGATCGACGAAAAACTTCCGGTCGTCGTCATCAATACCCGCGAGGAAGGCAATGCGGGCAGCGAATTGCGCTACGAGAAGACGCATTCGAACATCGTCGAGGTCAAAGCCCGCGACGGCATCATTCTGTCGATCCTGTCGGAAGGCGACAAGATGAGTTCAATCGTCTCGGACCACGTCATCGAGATCCCGGCGGTGTCCGATCTGCTCGCGCCGATCCTTTCGATCGTGCCGCTCCAGCTTCTGGCGTACTACATCGCCGTCCGCCGCGGTTGTGACGTAGATCAGCCCCGGAACCTGGCGAAGTCGGTGACGGTCGAGTAGTTTGGAGTCCCGCCTTCAGGCGGCGCCGTCGCCGGAGCTGTTCTTTCCGCCGGGATTGGGCCGCGGACTAAACGAAGCGATGTCAGCGCATTCCGCGCTGATCCGCGACGCTTTCGATTTTCAATGTTCTGCCGCATGATCCGGGTTCGATATGTACGGTCCGTTTGTCCACAACATTGACCCGATCCTCTTCTCGATCCACGGCGTTCATTTCTGGTGGTACGGGCTGAGCTTCACGCTGGGTTTTCTCAACGCTCATCTTTTTCTGCGCCGCAACCGTGAGAGTGTCGGACTTTCACTCCCGGCCGTGTACGATCTGACGATCTTTCTGGCGCTCGGCGTGCTTGTCGGCGGACGCGCGCTGGTCGTAATCAACAACGAGTGGGATTTCTATCGCGAACATCTGCTGCTTATTCCTAGCATTTGGGTCGGGGGCTTTGCCACGCACGGGCTGATTTTCGGCGGCGGGTTGGGGGTGATCGTCTTTTGTCTCATCCACCGGGCCCCGTTTCGACGGATCTTGGACCTGCTGGCGATTTCCGCGGCAATCATATTGGGCTTTGGCAGGATCGGGAATTTTATCGACGGGCAGATCTTCGGCAGCCTGACCGACGTTCCGTGGGGCGTGAAGTTCCCGAATGTCGAGGGATTCCGTCATCCGGTCGTGTTGTATGACGGCCTAAAGAACTTTTTGCTTGCCCCGCTTTGCATTTGGATCAGAAGCCGCGACGTGCCGCCGGGCAGGGTCGCCGCCCTTTTCGTGATCCTTTACGCGTTGCTCAGGATCCCGATCGATCTGCTGCGCGAATATCCGATCTCAATGTGGGGCATGCCGACGGGGCAAACTCTGAATCTGATCATGGTCTTTATCGGGCTGGTACTGCTCGCGATCAATGTCTACCGCGCGCGTTCGCGAAAGCAGGAACCCTTACCGCCAAAAGAAGCCGAAGATCGCCCGGGCCGGCTCGGCTGGCGGCGGATCGCGCTGATCGTATGCTGCGCCGTTCCGTTGGTCATTCCGAGCGATGCGACGCGCGATATTCCCGCCACGTACGGCGACAGGCATCCGGGTTTGGAGTATTCGTGGATGTACCCGCCGATCGCCGAAGATCTGGAAAAAGCCGCGAACGCGGCGGCCGAAGGCAGGTAAACCCAGATTACGCATTGGAGAAATTTGCCCGCGAATCCTCACGAATCAGAGCGAATAAGGCAGTTGTTCGGGATCGAATGTCTGAAATCTTATGCTGCGTGTTTTCCCATCGTGGATTCGCAAAGATTGGCGGAGATTCGCGGGCTGACTCCTATCGCTCAATTTGGGGTAAAAGAAGCGACCAAGGTTGCGCGCGCAAGCGTGACGGGTTGATTGGAATCGGCACTTACTTACGATTTCAATCCTCCGGCCGTAAACCTTATTGGCGACGCGCGACACGGACCAACAGCGTGAGAACCACTTCGGCCCCGCCCTGCTGTTTCACAGAGATCTCGACCCGGTACTCGCCATCCTGCGCGTTCGGCCCGGCCAGAAAATCGAAAGCGACGAACCGCCTTTCCTGACCGTTCCAATTGACGACCGGCAGATTACCCGGAAGGACGTTCAGTCCGCCGGGCGAAACCGACAACCCCCCGAAAAGCCTGCCTCCGTCACCCTGAGGAAAGCTCACCTCAATCGCTTTGTCCGCACCGGCGTCAAGACCGTCCAGAAGGACTTGCACCTGTACTCTGTCGCGAAGTGGCTTGAGCGTAATGGCCTCCGGGGACAGGATCGCCTGAAACGAAGATTGCCGCGCAGGGCCGCTGGTCGACGGCGAAGGCCGTTCCGTTTCCGGGGCGTCCTGAGGCGAAATGCGCAACGTAAGGAAGAGCCGCGCTTCGCCGTGCCCGTCTTGTCTGACGATGACCGGTACCGTATAAAGTCCGGGCTGAACCCCGAGTTCCGCAAAAGCCGTCAGACTTCGGCGCAACGTGCCACCGGCAGCCTTCGACGTTTCGGCAGTCGAGACCGATCCGGCTTGGTTGAGTCTAAGCTTCGGATTGAATCGAATTGTGCCGGAACCGTCGACTGCATCGATCAGCACCTGAACCGGCTTCAAGTCAGGCCGGATTCCTTTGATGAGGAGCGCCGCCGCGGATCCTTGGGCGTTGCGCGAAGAAACGTCCAGGACCTCAGGATCAAGAACCGCTTCGAGCGCCGGATATTCCTCGTCCGGTTCCAGCACCAACCGCAGTTTTCCGTCTGTCGAATCAGGCGCATCCGGGGACTTGGAATCCTCGCGCTTGTAGACGTAACGTACAAAGCTCCCGAATCCCGGGAAGTAGCCCCAAACCGAGATCTCACCCTGACCCGGGCTTTCGACGACCTCGACCGTGTAGGTGCGGGTGTCAGACGGATACCAACCTCCGCCATAGCCGCCCACGGCGACGGACATTCCCGTGTCGATGGCAGACGGCATCCCGTTGGTGCGGGGTGTCGCGGTTATCTTGAACGCGGAAGTCGCGCCGACGGAAGCTGAGGCCTGTTGGTTGGGCTCGCGACCGTCGGCACACTTGTCCATTCCGACCTTGTTCCCTGTCGCGGTAAGCGTGAGCGAGAACTTATCGCCCTTGCTCAACTTCGCCGGTGGCGACCCCGACGCCGAGATCTTGAACACGCTGTTGGGCGCATAGCCACCGCTGATCTTTTGTATCTGATCGTGATTGGCAGTGAAACCATTTGTCGAAACGCCGTTAATAGTTCCGCCATAAAGAGCTTTTCCCTCCAGCTTGTCGGGATCAACTTCGGTGCGATCCAACACCCAATAGACGGGGGACGGTTGCTGGGTCGGTGTTGCGGCGGTCGCGGTTTTCTTGATCACGCTTACGACCGCCTTGCGGACAGCCTTGGACGCCGTTGTGCCCTCGCGCTGGGCGCCGGTCTTGATCGTGGCCGACGATGGAACGAAACCCGGAGCCGAGATCTCCAGTGTCACCTCATATTCGCCCGGGCGGGGGAAAGTTAGCCGCCATGCCGACTCCCGTCTCATCGGTTCGCCGTCGGCGTTGCCCCGGATGCTCTTGGTGATCCAATTGTTGCGTTGAAACGGGATCTGTCCGGCCGGAGGGTTTTTCTCGACGATCGCACCCTCAAACCGGATCGGCGTCTCGGATGAAGCGCTGAGGCCGGTCAACAGGTATGAATAGTCGAGATGGACTTCCTGGCCCGCGGCGACGGGAAGGTCGGCCTGCCTTACCCCGGCATTCAGGATGTCGATGGTTCTGAGTCCCGGAACTACTTCGACCTGTGTTTCGCCGAATCCGATGGCCCTGACCGGACCCCCGGAGCCGTCTTCTGCCATAAGCATCGCAAAGGCAAGGACGTAGACGTTCCCGGTTTCCACAGGTCGCGGATCGAGACGGGAGATTCGGGGGAACATTGATCCGCCTTGATCCAGTCCCACACTGATTTGGTTGGTTGCGATCAGAGGTACGGGGCCGATTCGCTTCTGGATGACACCTTTCTCGCCCAATGCGTCGTCGATCAGCTTTAGAAGACCGTCCGCTCCCAGGTTGCGGACCTTCTCGAGGTCCGTTTCGACTGTCGCGTTCGCCCGGCTGGTAACAAGAAACACTCTGATATTGGGGTCTCGCAATGAGGACGTGTCGAATGGGACCGAGACCTTAACAGAACCCTGAATCGGTTTGCCCGGTGCGACCTTCAGAGACGCCAGATCGATCTTTACCGAAAGCTGTTTGGATTGTCGTACCGATCCGGAGAAGCCGGACGAGAAGACGACGAGAAGAAGCAGGAGCAGGGAGAATCCGCATCGCGCGAATGCCGAACACATAGCATACCTCCCGGCGCGGTTTATTTTTCCGTACCAACTAAGTATAGGAAGAATCCGAAACGTTTGGCAACGTGGACGGCAATACCGATATGCCGGTGTCCGGCGGTGTTGCTTCTCTAGCAAAACGCGGTGCCCGCAATCGGTGTTGCCGCCCGAGTGAGCGGATCTGACCGCCAGCCGAAAGCAATAATTCTCGATCCCGGACGTCGGTCGCAAGAGTAGATCAGTCGTCGCCCGCGCGACGCGCCCTCTCCGTTGCGGCTTGCCGCCCGGATGTGCGGAAAGGCTTGCCTTTCCGACCGATGTAAATCGCAGTTGCCTAGAAGCTGTACGCCGCTCCGAGATTCAGGTGATTGGCGCGTTTGCGGCCGCTCACCAGATACGTCGTATTCAGCTGCCGGAACTCAAGGCCGATCTGGAACTGCGGCGTGAACTTGTAGATCGCGTCGAGCGCCCAAGCCAGGTTGCGGCTCCGGAAATCGCGGTTGCGCGTGTTGACGAGATCCAGATCGCGCGGATCGTCCAGCCCGACCGATCCGTACAGCGTCAGTTTGTCGGCGTTCCATTTGGGGGTGAAACCGATCTGCGTCCAGCCTCCGTATGTCCGGATCCCGCGGACTCCGCGCGGGTTCAGCACGTTGTTCACGCGCACCGCATAGTCCGAGTTGAAGTTCTGAAAGACCCCGGCTTGAAAGCCCGCAAGGTTCTGCCCCAGGAACGCCTCTCCCGACCACGTGAGCCGCTTGTGCAACGGGAAGTTCCAATCGGCGGCGACACCGTACGAATCGATGTCGTAATCGATCAGCGGCGCGGTTGTCGCGGTCGCCCGCGATCGTCCGTAGTGCGCCGAGAAACCGATCGTCCCGGCTTTTTTGGTTCCGAACCAGTTCTTGTCGTTGAAACCGAGTCGCGTCTGCAGGAACGGAATCCGCGAAAGCGCGCCGGTGTTCGGCTGTTGCAGAAAGTTCGCGGTTGCGTTTGAATCGCCCGTTTGCGGTGCGAGGACTGCCGCCTGCCACACCACGCGTCCGTCGTCGAACCGTTGTTCGATCTTAACTTGCGGGAGCCGCGCCCAATTGTTGCCCGCGGCGGCAAATTGCGGTATCGCGGCGTCGGCGATTGAGGCCGGGTTCTGCGGCGCGAAAACCATCCAGTCCTGTCCGACAACTACCGATGTCTTTTTCCAATCGACCTTCGCGTTGGCCAGGCGAACGCGGACGACCCCGAAATTCTCGCCGATCCCGATCGCCGGCGATCCGCCGTAAAAGTCGGTCTCGATGACTCCCGAGATCTTTGCGCCGCCGATCTTCAAGCCCTCGACGCGCAATCCGAATCGGGTCTGCCGGATGCTGGCGCTAGTGCTACCGCGTCCGGACGTCGCGGCGAACAGCGGGATGTCCGAATTGTTCGTGCCGGCATCGTTTCCGAAGAGATTGAAATAGATGGTTCCGTACGGGACCGCGCGGACGCCGTTGCCGAGGTCGAAGCCGGCAGGCTTTTTCTCGGGTTCGGGTTTCTTCTCGGGCGTGGCCGCGGGTTTCGGTGATTCGGTGACCGTTGCGGTCGCCGCCGCCGGCTGCGTCGCCTTCTTCAAACGGTCGAGCTCGGCCTGCATCGCCTGCATCTGCGCCTCGAGCTTTTTGATCTGTTCCTGAACATCGGGCGTGGTCTGCGCCGGCGCGGCGGCCGCAACCAATAATAAAACGAATGTGATAGCTAGGATTTTCATACATTTGTTACTGATCTTTCCGGTTCCCGCGGAGGCTCCCGCGCGGTCTGCGCGCGGGAGCCTCCGCGAGAACGACAATTGCCGGTTCCGTCAGCCATCCGGGCCGATCATTTCTTGACCGTTTGGAATGGTTTGACGGGCTTCACGCCGCTCAGGCTCATCAGCCCGAACCGCGAGAAGTTCATCGATTCGCCGAGGATCCGCGCCGATTCCTGCGGCGCGTGGAATCCCATCGAGTTCTCGGCTTCGATGAAGTCGAGATAGAACTGCGCCTTGCGCTGATAATCGCGCGCTTCGGCGAGTTCCGCGTCGGTCTTGCCGGCGTCCTTGGCCGCCTTGATCTGCGCGATGAGGTCCATCAGCGCGTCCATCGCCAGGTTTCGGGCGTTGAAGGTCCGCGTCTGGATGGTCTCGGCCCGATTCTTCATCTCGGCCGCATCGACCTTGTGGCAGGCATTGCACGATTGTTCAACCATCAGCAGCGGGCTGCGGACGTGATGGTCCGTGATCTTCGCCGGTCCGGTCTTCTTCGGCATATGGCAGTCGACGCAGGAGACCCCGGCCCGCGCGTGAGGACCCTGATTGAACATCTCGAACTCGGGATGCTGTGCCTTCAGGACGTTGGCGCCGGTCGTTTTGTGCGTCCAGTCCTTGTGCCCGACCTCGTCGTAATAGGTCAGGATCTCATCGACCTTGAGGCCCTTGCTCCACGGGAAGGTCAGCGTCTTTCCCTCGCCTTTGAAGTAGTATTCGACGTGGCACTGGCCGCAAACATATGTCCGCATCTCGGCCTTCGTCGCGTCGCGGTTGACGTCGTAATCGGCAACGCCCTGCGAAGCCTTGTAGGCCTTGATCCCGTTGATGAACGCCGGCCGCGAAATGCGGAGTTTCATCGTCGCCGAATCGTGGCAGTCGATGCACGAGACGGGATGCGTCACCTCCTTGCGGGCTTCAACGAACGGCATCTTGTTGATCGCGTCGAATCCCTTGAAGATGTCGCCGTCGCCGAGCTTCTTGTAGGCAAGATAGACCGACGAGTGGCAGTTGATGCACGAGCCGGGCTGTTTCACGAACTTCTGGCGCTCGGTGAAGGTCTGGTCGTCGAGCATATAGGCGTGGCCGCGTTCCTCGCGGAAGTCGACGGCGAACGCGTAGCCGTCCCACATCGTCTTGAGCCGAGGGTCTTCTTCGAGCCGTGATTGCGATACGACCGAACGCGGGTCCGATTCTTTCGGCGTGACCTGGATCGCTTCGGATCCGCCGTAGCGCGTCCGGACCTGATCGACGGTCTTCATATAGTCGGCGTAATGCATCGGGAACCGTTTCCCCCACACCGCCGGATCGTCGGTCTCGTTTGTCTGCGCGGTCTGCTGGTCGGGGTTCGTCTGCGGCTTGCTTTCAACGATCCGCGGGTAAAAACTCCCATTCAGAAACGTTGCGGCAAGCACCGCAAACAACGCCAGAACGACCCATTTGATCGCCTTTGATCGTTGTGTAATTGTTGATTTCATACGTATTTCCTCAATTTTCGTTGGCGAAGTTGATGATCGGGGCTTCGATCGGCCAACCGATCATCAATGCAAGTCGCGAACCGCTCAACTCGGCCGCTCGCATCCGCGGCGCGTGTAGAACCACCAGTTGATGATCGTCGCGAAGACGAAGAACCCGGTCAGGCCGATAAAGAACGGAGCGACCGTCCCGCTCGATGAGAGCGACCAGCTGATGAGCATCGAAAAGATGAACGGCCCGTAGGCCGCGACCGCGGCGGTCCAGCCGATGACGCCGGCCGCCTGGCGCGGATTGTGCCCGAAGATGATCGGATACTGCCGGAATGTCGCGGCATTGCCCATACCTGTGAAGAAGAACAAAGTCAGCATCAGACCGACAAACGTGCCGAATTGATCGGCGCTCGTCGGTGCGAACAGTCCGAGGGCGAGCATCGCCACTGATCCCGCGACGAGCGCTACGCCGCAGATCGTCGTCAGTATTGCGCCGCCGATCTTGTCGGCTACGAAGCCGAAAAGGACGCGGCTCGCCGATCCGATCAACGGACCGAAAAAGGCATATTTGAGAGGATCCGGCGGGTTGGGAAAACCTCCGTAAAGTGTCTTGATCAGAAGCGGGAAGGCGGCTGAGAGACCCGAGAACCCGCCGAACGTCATGAGGTAGGTGATGGTGCAGAACCAGGTGTGCTTGTCTTTGAAAATGTCGAGCTGTTCCGTGAACGTCGCCTTGATCGGCACGCTGCGGAGCATCAGCCACGCGATGATGCCGAAAAGAAGGAGAAACGGCACATACCAGAACGCCGCGTTCTGCAAGTAAATGTTCGACGTTGACGTCACTTCTTTCGTGGCCGGGTTGACGGTTTGAAAGACTTGTGAGCCCCCGACAAGCGCGAATCCGATGACGAGCGGCGTCACGAACTGCGCGAGGCTGACACCGAAATTGCCTATCCCGGCCTGGATGCCGAGGGCCGTGCCCTGCAGGCGTTTCGGAAAGAAGACGCTCGTACTCGGCATATACGACGAAAAATCGCCCCCGCCGAACCCGGCTGAGAACGCCAGCACCATAAACACCCAGAACGGCGTCTCCGGGTTCATTATCGCGATCCCGATACCGATGCACGGGATCAGCTTCAGGAATGTCGCGGCAGTCACGATATGCCGCGTTCCGAAGATCGGAACGAGAAAGGTATGGGCGATCCGCAGCGTCCCGCCCGCGAGGCCGGGCATCGCCGCCAGCCAGAAAAGCTGCGAGGTAGAGAACTTGAATCCGATGCCCGGAAGCTTGACGACGATCGCGCTCATCATAAACCACGTCGCGAACGACAGCGTCAGTGTCGCGGTCGTCACGATCAGCGTTTTCCAGGCGATCTTGCTTCCGGTCCGTTCCCAAAAACCGGGGTCTTCGGGAGTCCATTCGTTGAGCCAGGTTGTCATAAAGTTGTCCTACAAGATTTTGAAAAGAACAACTAAATGATATGGAGGCTTTGGTCGGGCAAATATGATTCAAGTCATATTCCGAAGATTAATCCGCGATCCGGATTTGCAGGGATCGTCCGAGGACACTCGATGCCGCTACGAAGGACGATATCCGGCGAACGTCCCGGACTCCATGAGGTCCGGGACGGCGTCCCGAGAGACGAAAACGGCTACTTCCTTGCTTAGTGCTCGATCTTCTTC
>CAZARD010000026.1:32565-40840 GCA_964487505.1 uncultured Blastocatellaceae bacterium
GCTTAGTGCTCGATCTTCTTCATCAGATTCGGATGCTTTCGGTGCATCATCGTCTGAACGACCCGGTGCATCCAGAAAAGGCATATCACCGAGAGGAACAGCATGAACATCCAGGAACTGGTCCAGAGGCCGGTCGCGTCGAGAAGGTATCCGAAGATGATCGGGCTGATGAACCCGCCGAGACCACCAAGGACGCCGACCATTCCGCCCACGACCCCGACCTCCTCGGGAAAATATTCCGGAATATGCTTGTAAACCGCGGCCTTGCCGACGCCCCACATCGTCCCGAGAAGGATCACGAGCGTCGCGAAGATCCAGACGTTCGCCTGAAAGTAGATCTTCGTCACGCCGCGCGCGAGCAATTCCTTGCGTTTGACGGTTTGTCCGACCGCCACAGCGGGTTCCTGCCACACTTCTTTCGTCGGGAAAACGGCGAGCCGGTCGTCAGTCGGTTCCGCCGACGCCTTTCGAGCGTTGAATGGATAGACCTTGTCCCCAACCGTGATGGAATCCGGACCGATCGCGCTCACGATGCCGTCACGTTCGGCCGCGACGCCCTTGCCGGGCGACGAGATCTCCATCTTCGGCACGATCAGAAGCGCTGAAAGCGCGACCGACGATCCAAGGACCCAATACATCACTTTGCGGCCGCCGAACCGATCGCTCAGCCACCCGCCCGCGGCGCGGATAACGCCCGACGGGAAGCTGAAGAGCGAGGCGAGGAACCCGGCGGTCACGAGCGGCAAGTAATAGACGTTAACGAAATACGGGACGAGCCATTGCGAGAACGCGACGAAGCATCCGAAAACCAGGAAGTAGTAGAGCCCGAATCGCCAGACGCGGATGTTGCGAAGAGGCTCCAACTGCTCCGCAACGGTGTTGATCCGCTTCACGGGCTTCTTGTTCGTAGTGAAGACGAAGAACACGATCCCCATCACGATCAGGCTGGCCGCGTAGACCAGCGGCAGATTGCGCCAGCCTTCGAGATTCGCTCCGTTGTCTGTGAAATGGTTGAGTAGAGTCGGGCCGACGAGCGTTGTCAGCGCCGATCCGGCGTTTCCGGCGCCGAAGATCCCAAGCGCGAGCCCCTGCTTTTCTTTCGGAAACCAAACCGATGTGTAGGCAATTCCGATCGAGAAGCTCACGCCGACCATTCCGAATCCGAAACTGCAGAGCGCGAATGCCCAGTACGAGTCGGCGAGGGAAAGCAAATAGAGCGGAATCGCGCAAAGTATGAGCAGGCCTCCGAAGATCGGTTTTCCGCCAAACTTGTCGGTCAGCATCCCGGCCGGCAGACGGAAGATCGAGCCCGTCAGAACGGGGATGCCCAGGAGCCATCCGACCTCGGTCGCGGACCACTTGAAGATCTGGTTCGTCGTCAGGAACGTGACCAGGACGCCGTTCAGCATCCACGCCGCGAAGCAGACCGTGAACGCAAGGGTGTTGAGAAGGAGCATCCGGTTCGCTCCCTTGGGTGTCGTCGATTCCATACAGAAAGATTCAAACTGTTATTCGATAATTGAGATTTGATGATCGGCACATCTCGCCGTTCAGTTCTCCCTTGCCGCCGGACGCCACCAGAAGACGATCGACATCGTGAAGCCCCAGCAGGCCGCCGAAGCGACGACCAACGGCAAAAGCTTGCTGTATTCTTCTGCCAAAGCGGCGTCGATCGTCGCCGACAGGATCCAAAGCTGCGCCAGATTGATCATCACGAGCAGCATCAGCTTTGCCTGCCAGATGGCGGTTTTCCCTCTTCGCGATCTGTGTCCGCGGTCAACTCCGTTCATTCTTTGCGCCTCCCGTAACGACATCTGTCGCCCATAGCTCGCCGTTCCTTTCTTCCAGCACGATGCGGTTCAAAGACCTTTGCGGCGGACCGTAGAGAACGTTGCCGGTTTTTGCTTCGAATCCCGCTTCGTGGCACGGGCACTCGATCCGCTCGGTCGTCTTTTCATAGAAAACGGGGCACAGCAGATGCGTGCATTTCTGATCGTAGGCGAAGTACGAGCCATCGGCGGTGCGGATCAAGATCGCCGGATCGCTCTTTGTCGGATAGCGGAAATTCAGCGCCGAGTTTGGGGCGAGGGCGCTCGCGCCGTCTATCTTGAGCGGGGCGAGTCTTCTTCCGGCGCGTTGGTCGGCCGCGGATTTCGCGGCAAACCCGACGGTTCCGACGAGGAATGCCGTCGAGGTAAGTCCGAGAAAATTGCAGAATTCGCGCCGCGTGACCTGCGCCTCCTTGTCGCGGTCGAACGGAAACTCACGTTGGTGCGAACGGGTCGCGCCTCTCACGTCCTTTTCGTCGGACAGTACTTTCTCGATCGTTTTGTTCAGGTTGGACGACATATTTCTACTTTATTGCTCAGAACTCGTTGCTCTTGTTGGATTCCTCGACCTGGGTCTCAAGCCACGATTCGCTTTCCGGCGGCGACGTCAGCCGGCCCTCAAAGACTCCGCAGCCGATCGAAACGTCGTCGTCGTCGGTCGGAAGCATCAGGTAGACCTTGGTCTCGACGGACTGCTTTCCGAAGATATGCGTGTTCACCGGCTTTGTTCGACGTGAAGGAACGATCTCCTCGTATGTTCCCCACGACAGAGCTCCGGTCGGACAGACGCTGGCGCACATCGGTTTCAGGCCCTCGCCCGTCCGGTCGTAGCACATATCGCATTTCATCTGAAGATGCATTTCCGAGTTGTACTTCGGGACGCCGAACGGACACGCATTCACGCAGTTGCGACAGTCGAGACATCTAGGCTTCAGCGCCGACATCACGATCCCGTCCTCGTTCACCTTGATGGCGTCCGCGGGACATACCAACGCGCAGGTAGGCTCGACGCAGTGCATACAGACAGTCGGCATCGTCGCCGTCGTTTCGCCGCGGTCCAGATAATCGACATAGATCATCGAGAAACCCTTGTGCGTCGAGCATTCACGGCAGGCGGCGACACACGAACGGCATCCGATGCAGCGCTGCGGCTCGATAAAGAACGTTTCCTTCATTTCACCACCTCGCTTTTGGAGACTCCCTCGGTGACGGTGTCGGCGAGCCCGCCGCCGCCGAGTTTTTCGATCCGCGCGGCACACGCTTTGAATTCCGGGATCTTGGAGATCGGGTCAAGCACCGGATTCGTTATCTGATTTGCGGCCTCGGTTTCGGCCCAGTGATAAGGGATGAAGATCGTATCGGGGCGGATCGTCTTGACGACCAGCGCCGGGAAGACCCCCGATCCTCGTCGCGATACGACCCGCACGCGTTCACCGTCAGAGATGCCGTGTCGCGATGCCGTTTCCGGATGGATCTCGACATACGGTTCGGGACATTGTTTGACGAGAAAACCGATCCGCCTCGTCTGGTTGCCTGACAGGTATTGATGGACGATGCGCCCACTCGTGAAGATCAAAGGATATTCCTCGTCTGGCGTTTCAGCCGCAGGTTCCCATTCGAACCCGTGAAACTTGGCGCGGCCATCGGGATGAAAGAACCTCTCTTCGAAGAGTCGGGGAGTCCCTGGATGGTCCTCGCTCGGACAGGGCCACAGGATTCCGTTCTCCTTCTCGATCCGTTCCCAGGTCATCCCGGAATAGTCGGCGGTGCCGCCCTTCGATGTCTTTCGTATCTCCTCGAAGAGATCGCGCGGCGTTTCGAATTCGAAGTATTTTCCGCGACCGAGCCGCCGGGCCAACTCGCGCACGATCCACCAATCCGGCTTTGCCTCGGCCGGCGGCTCGATCGCCTTGTTGATCTTCAGAACGCGGCCCTCGCCGTTTGCGGTGACGCCTTCGTCCTCGCACCAGGAGGTTCCCGGAAGAACGACATCGGCGTAGCGCGCCGATTCGGACATGAAGAAGTCGATGTGAACGTAGAAGTCGAGCCCTTCGAGCGCCTCTCGGACCTTGTTCGTGTCGGGAAGCGACACCATAACGTTGTTGCACAGCGAAAGCAGGGTCCTAATCTCGCCCTCGCGCATCTTCTGGAACATTTCCACCACTGAGACACCTGCTTGCGGCAGCTCCTCCTCGGGGAGTCCCCAGAGCCCACAGATGTGTTTTCGGTGTTCCGGATTGAGCATCGACCGCTGCCCCGGGAGCTGGTCGGCCTTCTGGCCGTGCTCTCGCCCACCCTGGCCGTTCCCTTGGCCGGTGATGGTTCCGTAACCCCGGCCTTTCGATCCGATCTTGCCGGTCGCGAGGACGATGTTGATGTAGCTCAGAACGTTGTTGACGCCGTGCGAATGATGTTCGATGCCGCGGGCGTGGAGTATCATTCCGGTCTTGGCGCGACCGTAGATCCGCCCGGCCTTGACGATCTTTTCGGCGGGAACCCCGGTGATCTCGGCCGCGACCTCGGGCGTATACTTCAGGATCACTTCTTTGGCAGCTTCCCAATCGTTCGTCCGCTCCCTGATGAACGCCTCGTCGGTCAGGCCCTCATTGACGATCACGTTGAGGATGCCGTTCGCGAGCGCGACGTCGGTTCCCGGCTTGAGCTGCAGATGCAGATCGCCTTGGCGGGCCGTCGGCGTCGCCCGCGGATCGATGACGATCCAGATGCCGCCGCTGTCGCGCTGCTGCCAGAGGAACTTGTTAAGGACCGGAAAGGTCTCCGCGCAGTTCGCACCCGCGATCATCAGGACCTCGGCGTGCGGAATGTCGCTCCACGGATTCGCCGCGCGGTCGACGCCGAAGGCCTTGTTGTTGCCGGCGGCCGCGGAGACCATGCAAAGCCGGCCGTTGTAGTCGATGTAGCGCGTTCCGAGCCCGGCCCGGGCGAACTTGCCCATCAGATATGTTTTCTCGGTCGTCAGACTCGAACCCGAATAGACCCCGATCGAATCCTTCCCGAACTTCTGCTGCGATTCCCTGAACTTCGAAACGATCAGGTCGAGTGCTTCGTCCCACGAGGCGCGTTCGAACGATCCGTTTCGCTTGATGAGCGGATAATGCAGCCGGTCGGGATGATGCGTTTGAAGATAGGCGGTCACGCCCTTCGGGCACATCCGGCCTTCATTGACCGGAAAATCATAACGCGGCTCGATCCCGACGACGCTGCCTTTCTCGACAAGCAGGTTCATCCCGCATTGCACGGCGCAATACGGGCAGTGCGTCGGGACGACCTTGTCGATCTCGCGCTGAGCGGACCATCCGCCCTTTGGTTCGTCAAAAAGATGCGGGCCGTACAGCTCCACGATCTTGTTCAGATTCTCTATCTTTCCCATTGTGTTCCTTATCTAAACGTCCAGAAGGGCGCGCCGCTTCCGATCGGCGATATCCGCGTACGCCAGCCCGCGCATCACTCGCTTGCAGCGCGGGCAATAGTCCTGGAGCTTCTCGCCGTTCGCGAGGGTGTAGTCGAAGCCGACCTTTTCAACGACGTCCTTGAGGTCGCTGAGCCACATTTCGGACGCGAATTCTGCACCGCACCTTCGGCACGCGGCCTGCGGCATTTCGGTCGAGCGCTTCTGATAGAGCTCGACCCCGACCGACGCCGGACGCTGAACGATATGAAAGAGTTTTCCGAACGGCAGAAAGAACAGCGTCATAATGACCAGCGCTTCGTGCGAGAGGCTGATGAACGAATACATATACCCCTCGAACCAAAGGCTCGAGGCGGTCAGCATCAGGCCTGTGACCGAGATCGCGATAAGAAGGAGATGCGGCACGAAATCGAGCAGAAAGGTCTGCAGCGCGATCGCGCCGCGGTCGTGAAGCCGGCGGTGAATCGCGATCGCGCAGCCGGCGATGACCATCAGGGCAGTGAAATCAAGCGCGTGGAACACGAGCCAGGCGGTCGGGCTGCGACCCTCGAGCAACTGCATTTTCAGGCCGAGAAAATAGGCCCGGTATCCTCTTTCGCCCTCGAGTTCAAAGTGGATCCAGCCAAAAACGAGCGGGAAAGTGATCGCCGCCGAGAGGATGCAGCCCCACATTATCAGGAGGTGCATAAGCCAACGGGATCCGCTCCGGTTCCGGATGAATCGTTGTGTCAAGAACCCGCTGAAAATGGATTTCGCGGCCGTAGCCGTATTCGCGCCGAGGCCGTGGCGCGAAAGATACAGCTGCCAGCCGCGTTTCCAATACGTCCGGGTTGCTGGACGTTGAAGCCAGATCGTATATCTGAAAGCGATGGCGCCGACGGCGACGACGCTCGCGATCGCGTAACCGAACAGGCGCGGGTCGAAATCGAGCAGGAACCGTGATCCGACGATCACCGCCAGCGTCAACAGGATTGACGCGGCAAGACCGATCAAAGTCGGGTTCAAATAATTGATCTTGATTGGCTCAGGCATAAATTTACGAATCCTACGTCTTCGATTATCCCGAGTCCCGAGGCGGCAGAATATGACCCGAATCATAAACCGGCAGATGATTGGGAAATGAGATCAGGAATTCGGATCAGGGCCCTCCTGAGCGCTTTTTTACTGCGGGCCGAGTTCAGGAGTTCGCCGATCGAAACGGCCCGGCCGGGGATCCGGCAGCCGCGAAGGCGTGAGGCCGCGCCGTCGGCGGTCGGGATTTTGGTACACGGAATCTTGAGGTCCGGGTCGAAATTCTTAGCACGGGATGGTAAATTCTTCCTTGTCGAATATGAACAAGTATCAGGTAATCTGGCTTATCATCCGTCTCGCCGGGGTTTATGTCGCGATTCAGGCCGTGTTTTCGTTCTTCGCGCTCGTCGGTTCGGTCCCGGCGCTGTTCACTCTGCCGAAACTCGACGCTCCGAAGAAGAGTGCCAACGTCAACGATCCGAATATCATCCGGCCCGTGCCGGTGAATCCGACCGGTTTCCCCGAGCCGAGTCCGGAAGCGACACCCGCGACGGGCAAGACTGAAGACGATTCGATAACCGCCAAGTTCAAGGCCGCGACGTTCACGAACTTCCTTTGGTTCCTCGTCACAACGGCAATCTACGGTGTCGTCGCGTGGTATCTTCTGCGGGACGGCCGGATCCTTTTCGCCGTGCTCAACCGCGAGCGGCCCGACGGACCTGAAAAAGAGCGCGAACCCGAAGTCACGACTTTGAATCTATAACGAACATTGGGAATTTTATGAAAAAGTACTTTTTGATCCTGACATCCGCCGCGGCCATCGTCGCCGGCATCGCCTGCGCGGGCACGACGAACGAGAACGGTTCGCGGGTTTTGGCGGCCGACCCGACGCCGGGGCGCGAGCGGATGGTCGAACGGTCGACGTTGACGATCGCCGCGGTCGGCGACGTGATGATCGGCTCGACCTCGATCAACGACACGTTCCTGCCGCCGAACGACGGCGCGGACATTCTCAAGGAAGTCACGCCGATCCTGACGAAGGCCGACATCGCGTTCGGAAATCTCGAAGGCCCGATGCTCGAAGGCGGCGCGACTTCGAAATGCTCGCCGACATCGACGCGCTGTTTCGCGTTCCGGATGCCGACGCGTTACGGCCAGATCCTAAAAGATGCGGGCTTTGACGTTTTCAGTCTGGCGAACAACCACGCCGGCGATTTCGGCGATCTCGGACGGATCAGCACGCGCCAGACGCTCGACGCGCTCGGCATCAAACACGCCGGCAGCGACCGCGACCGGTTTTCGACGACGGTCGTCGATACGCGCGGTCTGAAGGTCGCGTTCGTTGGATTCGCGCACAACAATCTCGTCCCGAACGTCAATGATCTCGAGGCAGCCAGGCGTTACGTCGAGGCCGCCGGGAAGATCGCCGATATCGTCGTCGTTTCGTTCCACGGCGGGGCCGAAGGCCCGACGGCGCAGAGGGTTCCGAACCGCACCGAGTATTTCGGAAGCGAGGCCCGCGGGAACCTGCCGCTATTCGCGCGGACCGTGATCGACGCGGGCGCCGACCTCGTGTTAGGCCACGGCCCGCATGTTCTGCGCGGAATGGAACTCTACAAGGACCGGTTGGTCGTATACTCGATGGGTAATTTCGCGACCTACGGAATGTTCAAGCTTCAGAACGAGACCGCACTGACCGCGATCTTCGAGATCAAGCTGAATCCGGACGGATCGTTCGCCGGCGGCAGACTCCACGCCGGAAAACAGCCCGGCCGCGGCGGCCCGGTTCTCGACCCGACCGGCGAAGCGATCGTCAAGGTTCGCGATCTGTCGAACCTCGATTTCGCCGACCGCGCACCAAAGATCAACGAGGACGGATCGTTCGGAAAATAGAAGCCAGCGGCGGGGCATTTGCGATTGTCCCGCGATGCAGAACCCCGCACGAAGTAAGGGGGCCCGATCGCGGGAGCGATCGCCGGTCCGGGATTCACGATGTTTGCGATTG
>CAZARD010000027.1:0-11734 GCA_964487505.1 uncultured Blastocatellaceae bacterium
CGGCTTTTTCGCCACGGATTGCACGATTTCTCACATATTGTTCTGTGTTTTGTCCTCGAGATTCGTGAGATTCGTGGCAGAAGCTTTCAAATGCGTGATCCGGGATTATTCGATCCCTTCGAGCGGGAAGAAATGGTCGATGAACTCGATATGAAGCCGCGGAATCCCGTCCGGGCCCAAACGCTTGCCGCGGACGACGGAAATGATGGTCGTTTTGTATTGTTCGCTCGTGACGCGCAAAAACGACCCGACGTGCGTTTCGAGCGATGTGAATACGGCGGCACCTCCCAGCGAAATGTTCTCGGTGACCGTCATTTCTGCGGCCGTCACGTTGCCTTCGTCGTCGAGCGTCTCGAGAAGAAAACTTATCGGGATCGGATACCGCGAATGGCGGCGCAACTCTCGCGGCAGATCACGCTCGTCGGGATTGTCGGGCGCTTCGGCGATCTGCCAGAATCCGTCCTCGGGACGCTCGACGATGTCGAACAATCGGGATGGATCGTCGTTATAGCCGAGAGGCGGGTTCTTACCAATGAAGGCGAGGCCGATCGCGTACTGCTCGGGCGTTGACCCGTTGCTCACCTTGATACAGCGGCGAACAAGTCCCCATATCCGGTACTGGGGCTCCATATAGTCGTAGCAACGCAACTGCCTGGGCATCGGAAGGGTCAAAACGACCAGCCGCCCGCGCTTCACGGGTCGGTTAAGATGAAATCCGGCACCGAACGCCGAAATGTCTTTGAGCCGCGTGATCTCGTTCCACGAAACGGTCCGATCGATCTTCCCCTCGACGCGAACGGGCAGCGCGAGGGCCAGCCGCTGGATACGGCGCGTTTCTTTCTCGCTGACTGTCGTGTTCGTGTACATTAGAATCCTCGGAATTTTGGAGATCGGAATCGGTGTTTATGCAAGGAGTTGTCGGAACGCCGACATCGAAAATCAGCCGATTTTCGGGGATTTCGGACGTTTGCTTAACAGGCTTCTCGCCTGTAAAATAAGGAGACGATTAACGAGGTCTTGTTTCCAGAACTTTTTATGTTCACGCCTGTTTAGGGATCTCATCACACGGCAATCAGCTTGTTTCAGGGAATAAATGGATAATCTTGTAGAACGCAATCAGATCAATATTGAAGACGAGATGCGGCGGTCGTATCTCGACTACGCGATGAGCGTCATCATCGGCCGCGCGCTTCCGGACGTGCGCGACGGTCTCAAGCCGGTGCATCGCCGCGTGCTGTGGGCGATGCACGAACTCGGCAACACCCACAACAAACCCTACAAAAAGTCCGCCCGCGTCGTTGGCGAGTGCTTTGTCGCCGGAACTCTGGTTCATACGCCGGGTGGGTTGCGTCCGATCGAAGAAATTGGGCTCGGTGATGAAGTTCTGATGCCGGACGGTTTGGCCAGTCCGGTTGTACGGGCGTATCACAATCCGCCGTCGGCGATCGTCGAGGTTGCCCTTTCAAACGGCAAAAGGCTCAAGGTCACAAAGGGACAGGAGTTTCGCGTTCTGGATGAAGATCTGAACATCGTCTGGGAGCGCGCCGAGAATCTTGAAGGGAAAAGAATCCTGGCGACCAGTTACCGTAGACTAGGAGTTCCGCCTCAACACCAGGACGAAAGCAAGATCGATTTGGCTTATGTCGCGGGGCTGATTGTCGCTGAAGGCTTTCTGGCGGACCGTGAGCGATCGTCGAGGGTGGGGGTCTCAATGGTTGATCGCGAACCGCTCGAGGTCGTTGAATCAGTATGTTTCAACAATTCGATCAATCCTACGTTCAGCTTCAGAAACGGGCAGAAAGAACATTGGAGCGGTCAGCACACGATTCGCTTCAGCAACTTCAAAGAGGCCTACGAGATCTGTGCCGACAGGTGCGACGGCAAACGCACTCCGAGATGGATTTTCGAAGACCGGTCGCTATACGCGCCATTCGTGGCCGGTTTCATTGACGGCGACGGATGTCTGCGAAGCGGGAAATCGCGGCGTGAGATCATTCTCGCAACAACTTCGGAGACGCTTTCATCGGAGCTCCAAACGATGTTGGCTGACTGCGGAATTCACGGGATGGTCGTTGTTTGCGACCGGGATAAATATTTGACCAGCCACAATCTGAACTATTCGGGAGAAAATGCCTCTCGTTTGGCGGGGTTGGTCGCTCCTTATCTCAAGATTCCCCGCAAGAGGAAGAAAGCCGAAGAAATGGCATCGTGGACGGGTCGAGTCCTCAATGTCAACACGGAGTGTATTCCGGGCGATGCGATTTGGAAGGAGTTTTCGAGACGCCATCTTGGCTCAGGTTGGTTCGTCGATAAGGACAATCGGAAATTCCGTGCGGGAGTCAAATACGAAGGTGGGTCGAAGATTCGATATTCGACCGATCTGCACCTCAAGACTCTTTCGTATCGCCAGATCGAATCGTGGGGAATTCTGTCAAAGCTTGAAAAGATCGGCTCTCCGTTGGCGGAGAGAATTCGGACACTGATTGACAACTATTCGATCTTGCGGGCCGTGTCGGTTGCCGACCGTGGCGAAACCGCCGAAACCTACGACGTTGAGATCGCGGACGAATCCCACGAATTTCTCGCTGAGGGCTGTGCGGTTCACAACTGTCTCGGAAAATATCACCCGCACGGCGATATGGCCGTTTATGACACGATGGTCAGGATGGCGCAGGATTTCTCGTTGCGCTATCCGCTGATTGACGGTCAAGGGAATTTCGGTTCGATCGACGGCGACAACGCCGCCGCCTCACGTTATACCGAAGTTCGAATGGAAAAGCTTTCGGGTGAGCTTTTGGCGGATATCGAAAAAGAAACCGTCGATTTCCAGCCGAACTATGACGACTCGTTGAGCGAGCCGAAGGTTCTTCCGGCGCGCTTTCCAAACCTGATGGTCAACGGGTCCGAAGGGATCGCGGTCGGAATGGCGACGAAGATCCCGCCGCACAACCTTTCGGAGATCATCGACGCCGTGATCGCTCTCATCAAGGATCCGGAGATCTCCGTCGAGGAACTGATCAAGATCGTTCCCGGTCCCGATTTTCCGACCGGCGGCTTTATCTACGGTCGCGAAGAGATCCACCGCGCGTATCGCGAAGGCCGCGGCATCATCCAGATGCGGGCGCGCGCGGCGATCGACCGCATCGGCCGCGGAGACCGCGAAAAGGACGCCGTCGTCGTGACCGAGATCCCGTATCAGGTCAACAAGGCGAAGCTCATCGAAAAGATCGCCGAACTCGTTCACGAGAAGAAACTCGACGGCATCAGCGAACTGCGCGACGAATCGAACCGCGAAGGAATGCGGATCGTAATCGAGCTCAAGCGCGACGCGGTGCCGCAGGTCGTGCTCAACAAGCTCTACAAGCTGACGCCGCTGCAGTCGTCGTTCGGGATCATCAATCTGGCGATCGTCGACGGCGAGCCGCGGATCATGAACCTCAAGGAGATACTGGAGCATTTCGTCGAGTTCCGCCGCGACGTCGTCACTCGGCGGACGCGATACGAGCTTAAGAAGGCGCAGGCCCGGGCCCATATCTTGGAAGGTCTGAACAAGGCGATCGACGCGCTTGATTACATCATTCCGCTGATCAGGAATTCACGCTCGGTCGACGAAGCGAAATCCTGGTTGACGAATAACCTGGCAACTCTTCACGAGGTCAAGAACTGGCGCGGCGTGCCGACGGACAAGACGCTGGCCGGATTCTTGAAGGACCTTGAAAAGGTCGTCGCCGCGCTCGGCTTTACCGAGATCCAGGCGCAGGCGATCCTCGATCTGCAGTTGCGGCGTTTGTCGGCGCTCGAGCGGCAGAAGATCATTGACGAACTCGAGTCGATCCTCAAGTTGATCGCCGAACTCGAGGCGATCCTCGCGAACGAACACTTGCTTCGCCAAGTGATCAGCGACGAATTGCTCGAGGTAAAGAAGAATTTCGGCGACGCGCGACGGACGGAGATCGTCGATGCGGGCGTCGAGCTTCGGATCGAAGACCTGATCCCCGACGAAGACGTCGCGATCACGGTGACCAATGCGGGCTACATCAAACGCACGCCGGTCTCGGTCTATTCAAAACAGGGCCGCGGCGGAAAGGGAAGGCTTGGGGCAAAGGCGAAGAACGACGATTTCGTCGAACATCTGTTCATCGCCTCGACCCACGCCTACCTGATGATCTTTACCGACGACGGACAGGTCTTCAAGATAAAGGTCCACGAGATCCCCGAGGCCGACCCGTCGGCGCGCGGCAAGGCCGTCGTCAATCTCGTCCAGCTCTCGTCCGAACGAAAACTCGTAACGGTGATGCCGGTACGGGATTTCGAGGAAGAGATCTACCTGACGATGGTGACCAAGAACGGGATCATCAAGAAATCGCAGCTTTCAGAGTATCAGAACATCCGTGTCAACGGCATAAATGCGATCAACATCGACGAAGGCGACGAATTGCTCGACGTCATTCGAACGGACGGAAAGCAGCATATCCTGATCGCGACGCACGACGGAATGGCGGTCCGCTTCAAAGAGACCGACGTTCGGCCGATGGGCCGCGTCGCCCGCGGCGTGATCGGAGTCAACCTTCGCGAAGGCGATTTCTGCGTCGCGGTCTGCGCGGTTTCGGCGACTGGCGAGGAGAAGATACTGTCGGTCAGCGAGCAGGGCTACGGCAAGCAGACGCAGGTTAGCAATTATCGGCTGACGAAACGCGGCGGCATCGGCGTCATCAATATGAAGACGACCGAGAAGACCGGAAAGGTGGTCGCGGCTTTCCCGGTCAAGGACGATTCCGAGATCATGATCATCACGCAACAAGCGAAACTGATCAGGCTCGGGGTCGACAAGATCCGCGAAACGGGCCGCAGCGCGCAAGGTGTGATGTTGATCAGGACGGGAGAAGAAGACCTTGTAACGAGCGCGTCGCTGCTTCAGGCCGAGGAAGAAGAGGAGTAGATTGCGAGGAGTCCGGTCAGTTCAGATTCCAGATTCCAGGTTCCAGGATTCCAGGTTCCCGGGTTTCAGATTCCAGGTTCCCGGGTTTCAGATTCCAGATTCCAGATTCCATCCGGCGCGTTGGCCGATGGAATCATGGAATGACTGGAATCTGAAATCTTGAATCTGGAATCTTGAATCCCGAGATTGCCAATGCTTTTGCCAGTTGAAGAGATCCGTTCGCATTTTCCGGCGTTGTGGCGGTCGCACAACGGGTACGACGTCGCGTATTTTGACGGGCCCGGCGGAACCCAGGTTCCGCAATCGGTCGTCGATGCGATGTCGGATTACCTCCTGAACCACAACGCGAACACCCATTGGGCATTTCCGACGAGCGTCGAGACCGATGAACTGATCGCCGGTTCGAGGGAGGCATTCGCCGATTTCCTCAACGCTTCGCCTGACGAGATCGCGTTCGGTCAGAACATGACGTCGCTCACGTTCCACCTTTCGCGGGCGCTCGGACGCGATTTCAGGGAAGGCGACGAGATAATCTGTACCGAGCTCGATCATCACGCAAACATCGACACGTGGCGGTTTCTCGAAAAGGAACGCGGGATTTCGGTGAGATACATTTCGATGGATCCGGAGAGCGGGACGCTGAATCTCGAGGAATTGCCGGGCCTTCTGAACGATCGGACGCGGTTGCTTGCGATCGGCGCGGCGTCCAACGCGCTTGGGACGATCAGTGACGTCCGCGGCGCCTGCGCGCAGGCACGGGAGGCCGGCGCCCTGACCTTCGTCGATGCGGTCCATTTCGCGTCGCACCAACTCGTCGACGTCCGCGAGATCGGATGCGATTTTCTCGCTTGCTCGGCCTACAAATTCTATGGGCCCCACATCGGGATTCTGTTCGGCCGCGGCGAATTGTTGAAATCGTTGGACTTCCCGAAGTTGCGGCCCGCACCCGAGAATGCGCCGGACCGCGTGGAGACGGGAACTCAGAGCCACGAATCCATCGTCGGGGCTGGGGCGTGCGTCGATTTTTTGGCGTCATTGGCTGACGGCGCCACGCGTCGCGAACGCCTGATGAACGCTTTTCACGGAGCGCACGAACGGCAGTTGGAATTGACGAGGTTGCTTTGGGACGGATTGACCGCGATTCCCGGGATAACGGTCTTCGGGCCGGGCCCGGATCGGCCGCGAACCTCGACCGTCTCGTTCGCCGTTGCCGGAATCCATTCCGAAACGGTCGCGAAAATGCTTGCCGAAAAAGGGCTCTTCGCATCGAACGGCGATTTTTACGCTTCGACCGTCGTTGCCAAGCTCGGTCACGCGGAATCGGGCCTCGTTCGCATCGGTTGCGCGATCTACACGACCGCCGACGAGATCGACCGGCTCCTCGAAGCGGTGGCAGATATCGCCCGCACCTGATCCGCTTGTCAGCTTATCGGCCACGAATTGCACGGATTTCACGAAGGCGGACTCTTCGCCTCGGCGCTTTTTTGCATGCGAAGTTCCAACGAGATAAGCCCAAACTACGCGATAAGATGACTTAGCCGCTTTTCGCCACGGATTGCACGAATTCTCACATATTATTCTGCGTTTTGTTCGCGAGATTCGTGAAATCCGCGGCAGAATTCTCAAATCCCAAATCCCAAATGTCAGAGGCAGTTCCACTGGCCGCCGACGACCATTGCTGGAGCACCGTTGCCGCCCGATTGGCAGGGCGTCTGATTCCGGCGGCAATTCGAGCAATAGACCATCGATCCGTTCGGTTTGCCCGACGGAAGGGCGTTCTGCGTGAAGGTCGGCATCTGAACCGGAGCTCCGAACTGAACGTCGGTGCCGAAATACGTCGGATGACCCTGGACCTGGCCTTCGGTCGGCTGGCCGGTCATAAAGATGATCGTCGCCTTGTCGAAATTCTGTTTGACCGCGCCGCGGCAGCCGAGAATGTAGCCGTCGTAACAGAAGCGGTCGCCGGTCGAATAGACGCGAACGCGTTCGTCCGCCCGAAACGTGTCGGCGTTGAACATGCTCCCGATCGAAACGAAAGTGCGGCGCGCCTTGAAGATTATCGGGTCGCCGAAGATGCAGTTGACGAAGGTGATCGGATACGAATAGTCGCCGGCGTTCGGATTCTGGACGTCGTTGTAGACCAGCGAATTGGTCATCGCCTCGGTCTGCGAGCCGATGACGGTGACGTTCCCGCTGTCGAGAATGTTCAGGAACGTTCCGCCCAGAGCGTTCGCGTAGCCGCCACCGAACGTGTCCTGGATCGTGATCATCCCGGCGCGTTCGAAATGCATCGAGTTCGCCGCCTGGGTCGGGGTCCTCTGCGGATTGATGAATTCGGATCCTTCGATCTTCCAGTCAGTGTTGCGCGTATCGCAATAGATCCCGGTGTCCGTGTTGTAAACGAAACGAGAATTGCGGATCTTGATGTAATCGAACTGCCAGTTGAGATTCGTCTGCGGCAGGCCGTGGGCGTAGATTCCGCGCCAGAAGGCGGTGAATGCCACGTTGTCAAAATATATGTTCTGGGTCGATGTGTAGGCGCCCAGCGCTTCGACCCCGACGGTGCGTTGCAGGCCCGCTGCCGACGACAGCTCGATGTTCTCAATGCCGACCTTTTCGGTGCATTCGCCGATCTTGAATATCGGTTGATTCGTTGCGGTCAGCTGGATGCGGGTCGCGCTCCTGCGGATCAGATCGCTTGTCCCGGCCTGTGAATGAAGCCCGCCCGCGCCCCGGATCGTGATGTTCGACGGAAGCGTAAGTCCCTTGAATCCCGGCACATTGCCGATAAGGTAATCGCCTTCCGGAAAGACGAGGACGCCGCCGTTTCGCGCGGCGACGAAAGCGAGGGCGCTTTGAACGGCCGCGGTGTCGTCGGTGCGACCGTTCCCGAGCGCGCCGAAATCGCGTATGTTGTAGGTGCCAAGAGTCTTTTCATCGGGCATCGCGACCCAATCGTAGATGATTGTTTTTGCGAACTGGTCGCCGGCGAACGAGATGCGGTAACGCTTGTCCTCGCCCTGAAAACACCATTTCGAGGTCGATGAGTTCGCGCGCATCGTCGCCGTCGTCGAAGTGCCCTTCGTCACGGTCGTGCCCGAGCCGTCGCAGGCGCGGACGTTCATCGGCGTCGATGTGTCGAGGTCGGCTATCGTTACAGAAGCGGTCGGCGGCGAGAAGCGCGTCGCGCAGGTTGCCGATCGATGCCCGTCGGGTGCGTCGAGAAAAATGTTGTAACCTTCAAATCGGTTCTGGGCTTGGGCAACATACGCGGCGGAGACCATCACCGCCGAAATCAGAATAAATCGTCGCAACATAAATAGAAGATTAGCACATGGATTCATTTGGACGCCGAAACACGGCAACGGGTTTGTTTCGAGAAACTTGAGAAATATACGAAATACTGATACTTGTCACCAGAAGAAATTAGCGATCGTAATATATAATTTGAATGAGTACGATATGTAGTCGGAGGTGATGGAAATGACCAAAAGGATTGGGTTCCGTGACCCGTTGAGTCTATTGCTGGCTCTGTCGGTCCTGGTGATCATCGCACTAAGTTGCGGCCCGGCCGGGAAGAAAATGTGTGTCGGCGAAGTAACGGTTGATGGCCTAACGTACCGCGGGAACGACCCGGACGAGTCGCAGGCGCGCCGCAATACTTGCAGCAAATATTGTATCGAAGGTGACAAGGGGTTTGATCGGATGTACCGCGAATGGCTTCGGTCACCCGAAGCGAAAAAAGCCAGCGGAACCGACAAATGGTCGGCCATGGCGCTCGACAAGAAACTTGGCGAATATACGAGGCAGTGCGAGGAAGATTGCCTCAAGAGCCACAATAATGGAACGCGGATCATTGCCGTCAAGTGCGAATGAAAAGTTAACCAAAATGTAACAGCCATTCGCGGGGCCGAGATGTTACGATTGAATCTTGACGAAAAAGTAATCATTCGTAACTATGGAAATCATTCTTGGTCTGATCGGCGGGATCGTGCTCTTTCTGTACGCGATCAGCAAACTCTCGTCTCATATCCGTTCGTGGGCTGACGATCGGATGAAGGATTTCATCGCGCGGTTCACGCGCAACATCATTACGGCGATTCTGACCGGGATCGTCGTCACGGTGCTGCTCAAGTCGAGTTCGGCGGCGATCATCATCACGATCGTGCTTGTCGGCGCCGGCCTCGTGACATTCAGGCAATCGCTCGGGATCGTGCTCGGCGCGAACATCGGCACGACGATCTCAAGCCAGATAATGGCCCTCGACGTCGCCGAATACGCGCCGATCGCGCTTGCGGCGGGCTTCGCGCTGTTCATTATCTTCGAGCGCCCGCTGATACATCGCATCGGAACCGTACTCTTCTATTTCGGCATGATCTTCTTTGGTCTGCTGACGATGGAGAATGCGGTCGAGCCGCTGAAGTCGCATCAGTATTTCAAGGACCTGATCGCGAGTTTCGAAGACCCGATCTCGGGCGCGCTCGCCGGCGCCGGGGTCTCGGCCGTGATCCAAAGCTCCTCGGCGACGGTCGCGCTGGCGATCACGTTGGCGAAACAATCCCTGATCACGCTGCCGGCGGCGATCGCGGTGATGATCGGCGCCGAACTCGGTACCTGCGCCGACACGCTGCTCGCGACCGCGCGATCGAACCGTCAGGCTCTGAAGACAGGCCTGTTCCATTTTTCGTTCAATCTGGTGACGATCATTTGCGGATTGATACTCTTCGTCCCGTTCGTCGCGTTCATCGAAATGATCTCGAACGGCAGCGAGGTCAAACAGCAGATCGCGAACGCGCATCTGACATTCAACGTTCTCGGAGTGCTTGGATTCGTCGGGCTGATCCCGCTGATCGAGCGCTTCTTGAATTTTGTGCTCCCGGACGACCCGCAAAAAAACGATGATGATCTCGACGGGGAACTCCAGCCGGCCTGACGATCGGCAGGAGTTTGACAATTGTAACTAGCTGAGTTACAATTGCTCTCGTTTTGCGGAATAAAAGCCGCGACGGGTATAATAATCGTCATCAATACAGGAGATCATCAGATGGGAAATTTTACGAAATCAATCAGCGATTCGAACTTTCAAAGCGACGTCTTGGGTTCAGATCAACCGGTTTTGGTCGATTTTTGGGCCGAATGGTGCGGCCCGTGCCGCGTCATCGCGCCGACGGTCGATGCGGTCGCCGAGCAGTTCGACGGCAAGGCGAAAGTATTCAAGATGGATGTCGATGAGAACATAAACGTTCCGCAGCGTTACGGGATACGCGGGATCCCGACGCTGATCCTTTTCAAGAACGGAGAGGAGCAGGAACGTTACGTCGGCGGGAACATCTCCCGCGAGAGACTGGCCGAAATGGTCCAGAAGTACCTTTGATCGATAGGGCGGCCTCGAAACGGCCGCCCTCGCTATTTGAAACTTGTCTCGTTGCAGATGCGGGCGACGGTCCAACCGGAACCTCTCCGGCCGACCGGGAAAGAATGAAACGAAGAATCTTATGAGAGCGATCGTTGTCAACGATTACGGGCCACCCGACGTGATGCGGATCCGGGAGGTCGCGACGCCCGAGGCGGGACCGTCGCAGGTTCTAGCGCGGATCGAAGCGGCCGGCGTCAATCCGGTCGACACCTATATCCGTTCGGGCCAGTACGCCGTCAAGCCGCCAACGCCTTTCACGCCGGGTAAGGACGGCGCCGGCGTCGTCGAAGCGGTCGGAACCGCGGTCAGCGGCATCAAACCCGGCGATCGGGTCTATCTCGCCGGATCGGTCACCGGAACATACGCCGAATTCGCGGTGTGCGAAGCCGGTCAGGTCCGACCATTGCCCGACAATGTTTCGTTTGAAGAGGGAGCCGGCGTTTTTGTTCCTTACGCGACGGCGTGGCGCGGATTGTTCGAGAAAGCCGCAGCGATGGCCGGCGAGACCGTTTTGGTGCACGGCGCTTCGGGCGGTGTCGGGATCGCCGCCATCCAATGGGCCAAACACGCAGGGCTTCGGGTGGTCGGCACGGCGGGATCGCCGGCAGGTCTCAAACTCGTGGCCGACCAAGGCGCCGATCTTGTTTTCGATCACTCGCGGCCGGGATATCTTCAGGAGATCGCGGCGGCTACCGGTGGTGTCGAGATCGTTCTGGAGATGCTCGCCAACGTCAATCTTGTCAATGATTTCGAGGTCTTGAAGATGTTCGGGCGGATAGTCGTTATCGGCAATCGCGGATCGCTCGAATTCAACCCGCGGCTGACGATGGGAAAGGACGCCTCGATCCACGGACTCGCGCTGTTCAACGCGCCGCCCGCGACGATGGAGAGAATCCACGCGGCGATCCACGAAGGACTCGCCGAAGGCTATCTCAAACCCGTCGTCGGAAAGAAATTCTCGCTCGAGGAAGCTCCGGCAGCGCATATCGAAGTGATTGAAAGCAAGGCTTCGGGTAAGATAGTTCTGCTTCCCTGAGCAACCGACCGGAAACGAACCGAATGAAGAATGCCGAAGAATATGTCGCGATCATTATGCGCGACGACCTGTCGATGATCGCGGCCGAGCAGACGATCGTCTATGAGGCCGCGCGCATCGAGCGCCTTTACAAGTTCCACGACGGGGCGATAATGAGGTACGAGTGGCAAGATTCGTCGATCGTCGGCGACAGCTTCAACCATCGTTTCTCACTTGTCGAGCCCCCGTCGCCGAATCCGGGCAATCTTGAACGCGGCATCGTCCGCGTCATCGGGCATCCTCCGGGATCGCGTTGACCCAAACTTCGAATTTCTGGTTTCTTCGGTTCAGGATTCAGGATTCA
>CAZARD010000027.1:11834-14495 GCA_964487505.1 uncultured Blastocatellaceae bacterium
TTCAGGATTCAGGATTCAAGATTCAAGATTCAAGGTTCAAGATGTTCGGGATTCAAGATTCAAAAAATCCAAAATCCAAAATCCAAAATCCATACGCCGTCACCGACCGCCGAACTCATCCAGCGCCTCGAACACCTGAAGCGCGTACCTGACGTTGCCGAACGGCGCCGAAACCTGGACGCCGGCGATGATGTCGCGTACCTCAAGCAGCGATTCCCGCGCGATCGCGATGCCTTCGTCTCGAGCCTCTTCCTTGCCTTTCTCGGACGCCGAGCGCATCCGATCCAAGATCTCAGAGGTCACATTCACGCCCGGCACCTCGTTGTGCATGAACTCCGCGTTCCGGTAACTGATCAATGGCCAAATGCCGGCGATGATCGGGATCTTGACGTGCTTGATCCGTTCAAGAAACCGGCGCAGTTGCGCGGTATCGAAAACCGGCTGGGTGATCGCATATTCCGCGCCGGCCTCGACCTTCCATTCGAACCGCTTGATCTCCTCCTCGAGGTTGACCGCGCCCGGATTCACGCCGACGCCGATCGAGAACGCGGTCGGGCGGCCGATCGGGTTGTTGCCGAGGTCGAGACCGTGATTTAGCCGGTTGACCATATTCGTCAGACCGATGGAATCGATATCAAAGACCGCCGTCGCGTCGGGATACGGGCCCATTTTCGGCGGATCCCCGGTGATGATCAACAAATTATGCAGTCCGAGCGCGGCGGCGCCGAGCAGGTCCGACATCATCCCAAGCAGGTTTCGGTCGCGGCAACAGTAGTGCAGCACGGCCTCGATGCCGATCTCGCGCTCGACGAGCACCGCGGTCGCCTGGGCGCTCATACGCGTCTGCGCCCGCGGACCGTCCGGGATGTTGACCGCATCGACGCCCGCCGCTTTGAGAAGTCTGATCGATTCGAGCGTCTTCTCGGCATCGCACCCCTTCGGCGGCAGCACCTCGACCGATGTCACGAACTCGCCCCGGGCGATCTTTCGGGACCAATTCGATCGTTCGACGGCCGGAACGACTTGAACATCCTCCGGCTTCAGCTCCTGGATCGTCACCGGGTGCTTGACGAAATGATGCGGGATCATCCGCGGCGAGACCGAGCGGATGGCGTCGGCCAGCAGTTTGATATGCGCCGGCGTCGTGCCGCAGCATCCGCCGATGAAACTCGCGCCGACCTGAATGAAGCGCCGCGCGAACTCGGCCATGTATTCCGGCGAGCACATATACATCTGGCGGCCCTGGACATCGCGCGGGAGACCGGCGTTCGGTTGCGCCGAGAGTTTTTTGTCCGTCACCTCGCGCATCTTCTCGAGCGCGTTGAGGAACATCGCGGGCCCGACGCTGCAATTGAGGCCGATGACGTCAGCGCCCCAGTCGTCAAGCCTCTGCGTGAAGATCTCGGGCGTCGCGCCGAACACCGTGTTGCCGTCGGTCTGGATCGCGATCTGCGCGATGATCGGCAGATCGCACGCCTCCTTGACGGCGAGGATCGCCTGCTGGATCTCCGAAAGGTCGGCGAAGGTTTCGAGTATGAATACGTCGATTCCGCCTTCGAGCAGCGCCTCGGCCTGCTGCCGGAACATCGCGCGGGCCTCTTCGAATGACGTCGGGCCGTAGGGCTCGATGCGCAGACCGAGCGGACCGATCGTGCCCGCGACATAGACCTTTTCGCCCGCCGCCTCGCGAGCGATCCGGGCGGCGGCGATATTGATCTCGCGAAGCTGCGAATCGAGGCCGAACTGCTGCAGCTTGTGATAGTTCGCGCTGAAGGTGTTGGTCTGGATGATCTCGGCGCCGGCCCGCACGTATTCCTCGTGGACCTCGCGCACCAGATCTTTGTTGATCAGGTTCAGCTCGTCATACGAACGGTTGATGTAGATTCCTTTTTCATAGAGGCGCGTGCCCATCGCGCCGTCAAATACGTAGATGCCGTCGGATTCGATCAAATTCCTGAAGTTGCGCATATTGGTTGCCATCTGCAGATCGCGGTCTCACGATCGTCGATCCGCAAATCGGAAATCGTAAACAAAAAGCCTCGCCAACAGCGAGACTCGTTTCAGAAAGTTTCCGGTTAAGCTGTTTAGCGGTTTATTTAACGTGGTCGCAAGTCGCATTAACTCACCACGAAAGGTTAGCTAAATTCTGCGTTCTGTCGCCCCGACTGTCAAGCCCGAAAAGGACCTCACGCGCCGGGGCCGGGAACGCATTCGATCACGGTTGCTCCATCTTTCCGAGAAACGCGAACTGGGCGCGGCGGCCGTTGACCTCGAGGCGCCAATCGGTGTAGTCGCCGGCGTTGTCGCACATATTGCCGCGTCCCTGGAAGACAAGAAAGTAGGTTGCCGGCGCCGTGAACCCGTCGCGGAAGAATCCGGTTCCCGACGCGACGTTGCCCTTGAAACGGAACTCCTTGTAGAGATTCGGCCCGCCCGCGCCGTACGTCTGTCCATCGTGGATGTCAACCTTGAATTTGACCATCTGTGTGGGCATCGGAAGCGTCATGACTCCCTTTTTGCCTGATGGCGTCACGATCTCGAACCGCCACGCGCGTTTCGCGAAGGTCGCGGCAAGACCGAACTCGCCGTTCCAGCCCTCGGCGGTCAATTCGTTCTCGATCGATCTCAAACCCTTGATCGACTCAAACTCGGCCTCGGTCA
>CAZARD010000027.1:14595-40543 GCA_964487505.1 uncultured Blastocatellaceae bacterium
TGGCATTGCGGGCAAAAGTACGTCGAACGCCCGCCCTGTACGACCCGACGGATCGGGATTCCGCATTCGACGCACGGTTCGTTCTCGCGGTCGTAAACCCGCCACGACGATTCGTGACCTCCGCCAAAATAGCTTCCGTCGATGTTCTCCGGATCGACATCGATCGTCGAACCGTGCGCGATCGACTCGGCGAGCACCTCGCGGATCTTCTCGAAGAGCCTGTCGATCCTGCGCCCGGAGAAAGACGAGCTGCGGCGCTTCGGATTGATACCGGCAAGGAACATTGCTTCGGACGCGTAGATGTTCCCGAGCCCGAGGACCCGCGTCTGATCAAGCAGAACGAGCTTTACGGGACGCCTCGAGGCTTTGAGAACCGAACGCAGGTACCCCGGCGTGAATTCCTCGGAGAAGGGCTCGGGGGCGAGTTTCGCGATCTCCTTTGCCCGGAACAGTTCCGGCGTTTCCACGATCCGCATATAACCGAAATGGCGTTGATCCTGGAAGACGAGGCGAGTTTCGTCATCGAAGTGAAGGGCCGCGTGGGTGAATTTCGGATCGTTCCGGTCGGGGCCGAGAAGCATGAACCGGCCTGACATTCGAAGGTGCGTGATCAGCGTCCGGCCGTTTCCGAGGTCGAACAAGATATGCTTGCCGCGCCGATGGACGCGGTTGATGATAGCGGCCGAAAGGCGGCCGGCAAACTCCTCGGGCGAGTGGTCCGGCGCGAGTCGCTGGCGGATCAGGCTCGCCGAAACGATCCTTTTTCCGGTAACGAGTATCTCGAGCGACCGCGCGACGAGTTCAACTTCGGGAAGTTCAGGCATCTTCGGAATTGAAGAAAAATGGGCGATCAGACGCGCGTATAATCCGTCAGGAGCGTCTTGTCGCCGAGCACGGATGACGGCTGGACCGAGACATTGCGGCCGATATGGCAGCTGCGGCCGATTACCGCGCCGCGGATCTCGGACGATCCGCCGACCCTTGTATGCGCCCAGACGACCGAATCCTCGATCAGCGCGTGCTCTTCGACGTGGACTCCCGGGCCAAGGACCGAATTCAGGATCTTCGCGTTGGGCTTCACGATGCAATCGGCGCCGATGACCGATGTCGAATCGACGACCGCGGCGGTCGCGATCTCCGAATCCGACGATCGATCGGCCTCGAACCCTCCGATCTTTCCGGCCAGGAAATCGTGATGGCCCTGGAGATAGCTTTCCGGGTTACCGATATCCCGCCAGTATTTGCCTTCCAGGACATAGGCGAAGAACGGTTTCCCGTGTTCGAGAAGGTCGGGGAACACATTGTACTCGAACGAGTAGTTCTTGCCGGCCGGGATGATGTCCAGCACCGAAGGTTCAAGCACGTAAATGCCGGCATTGATGGTGTTGGTCGTGAGATTGGCCAAGGCGTCTTCTTTGGGCTTCTCAAGAAAGCGCAAGACCCTGTGTCCGCTGTCGGTCTCGACCAGACCGTAGGCCGAAGGATTCTCGACGGGCGCGAGAAGGATCGTTGCTTCCGCGCCGTTGCGTTTGTGGGCTTCTACCAGATCTGCGATCGAAACGTCGGTCATCACGTCGCCATTAAGGACGACCGTGGTGTCTCCGTTTGCCTGCGCGGCGAACTTATAGGCGCCGCCCGTGCCCATCGGACTCGGTTCGGTGATGTATCGAAGATTGACCCCGAAATCGGCGCCCGTTCCGAGCAGATGCTCGATCTTGTCAGGCTGATAGCTCAGAGAGAGCGTGATATCCTCGATCCCGGCCCGGCGCAGAACTTCGATCTGGTAAAGCAGAAACGGTTTGTTCATGAACGGAACGATCGGCTTCGGCGTGTAAACCGTCAAAGGCCGGAGCCGTGTTCCCTTTCCGCCTGCCAAAATTAATGCTTGCATACAGTTCCCAACCCTCGAACGCATCGTGGGCAAGCTCAATTTTAAGGAAAAGATCCCGCAAAACACAAAAGGGGAACCCCTCAAATTCAACCTTGCAATAGTGACAAACACTATTAAAAAGCGTTGACAGTTTTTGTTATTACGTGCTAGTTTCTTTATTGTAGATGGAGCGGAAATTTCATCTGCTGTTTTTGTCCCATCGATAGGCGTTCGCGCGCTGCCAAGGCCAAGACCGAATCTTGCACAACCATCTCCATAAATGAGCTTCGACAAAACAAAAGCGATGCGGAATGCCGAGCGATTCCTCTCTCAGGGCAAGTACAACTCCGCCATTTCCGAATATCAAAAGGTTGTCGAATCGGACCCCAAGGATTTCGCGACGATGAATATCCTTGGGGATCTTTATGCCAAAGCGAGCGACATCGAACGCGCCGTGAACTGCTTCAAGCAGGTCGCCGATCACTACAACAAACAAGGATTCGCCCAAAAGGCGATCGCGATCTACAACAAGGTCTCGCGGCTCGATCCGAATTCGATGGAGATCCTTGAGAAACTCGCGCAACTCTACCAATCGCGAGGCTCGAACGCCGAAGCCCGCAACCACTACGCTCAACTCGCGGACCGTTTGCAGAAGAAGGGAAAAAAAGCGGAGGCGCTCGAGGTCTGGAAACAGATCGCAAAACTTGATCCGAACAACACCGAGGTTTACCTGAAGGTCGCCGAGTTCTGCATTCAGAACGGTCAGAAGGACGAAGCGACGAAGGCATACACCGAGGCCGGCATCCGGCTCGCGGCGGCCGATCAAGCGGAATCCGCGCTGACCGCGTTCTCTCGCGCGCTCGAGATACGGCAGTACGATCTTGCAGCGCTCAACGGTTACGTCAAGGCCCAGATCAAGCTCGGTTATGCCGAAGACGCGACGGTCAGGCTTGAGAAGATCCTTGAGCAATCGCCCTATAATCGTGAGATCCTCTATCTGTTGGTCGATTGTCATCTCGAATCGGGGAACTTGAGCGAGGCCGAGAACGCGGTGATCCGGCTTGTCGAACAAGAGCCAGCAAACTATCCGAAGTTCGTCGAACTCGTCGAACATTACATCAAATATGGCGATCTCGTTTCAGCGGCGAGAGTACTTTCAATGTCGTCCGAACACCTTCTCGTTGGCGGAAGGCACGAGGAATTCAGGCGATGGGTGAACGAGATCATTCAACGTGACGGGGACCAACTTGACGCGCTGCGGCTCCTCGTCCGCTATTTCACCTGGCAGCGCGATGAAACCGAACTTCGGAGATCTCTCGAACGGCTCGCCGAGTCCGCGCGGATTCACAACGAAACCGAGGATGAGAAGTACGCGTTGACGCAACTTGTCCTGATTGCGCCGCACGAGATCGAGTTCGCGCGACGGCTTCAGGAGATCAAGATCGAACAGGGAGACTTCTCGCCGATCGAGATCCCCGAACCCGAACCGGTCCAGGCCATACGTCAACCGGCACCCGAATTTGGCAGCTTCGAGTTTATGGATGACTCGGTCGCTGTCCAACCCTCCGGCGATTCTCTTATATTCGCGGACGAATCGCCTTTTGACGCCGAGCAGGTGTTCGGCTCTAATACGGTCGCTGGTCAACAATTCGCGACGGAACCCGATGCGGTCGAAGCGGTTCCGATCCCATTCACGGGTGCGGATGTCGCCGCCGAATTCGGATTCAACGAACCGGCGTCGACCGGATCCGCCGCGCCCGAGATCCGTGAACTCAGCCCGGCCGAAGAGATGCGCGTCTCTCAGGAAACCGAAAGTATCGATTTCTATATCGCGCAGGGTTATCTGGAACTGGCTGACCGTTCGATCGCCGTACTCGAGAATGAATTCGGGAACCGGCCCGAATTCGATGCTCTCCGGGCGCGTCTCGTTTCGCCGGCCGAGGCCGACGTTCCCGTTTCGTTCGATCCGGAGGTTCCGGCATCGGTCGTGCCGGATGCCGGCGTCGATCAACCGGTCGCTGCCGCTTCCGTCATCGAGGCCCCGGCCGAAACAAGGAGCGCGGTCCCGCCTATCGTGTCGACGCCATCCGCATTCACGTCGAACGGTTCGGGCGACTTTCTCGACGAATTCAGGGCCGAACTCGGACTGGAAGATCCGAAACCGGCGATAGATGACGATTTCGAGACGGTCTTCAACACGGCGATCGTCTACAAGGAGATGGGTCTGCTTGAGGATTCGATTCGCGGATTTCAGGACGCGGTCAACCGCGTCCGGCCCGACGACGGTACCCGCCGCTTCTTCAATTGCTGCAATATGCTCGGGCATTGCTTTATGGAAAAGGGCATGCCTAATCTCGCGATCATTTGGTTCAAGCGCTCGCTCGAAACGCCCGGGCTGTCGTTCGAAGAAAACCACGCTGTCCTCTACGAACTCGGCAGTCTGTACGCCGCGGCGGGCGACCATTCAAAGGCGGTCGAGTGTTTTGAGCAGATATGTGCCGTCAACATCGCCTACCGCGACGTTTCGACCTGGCTCACCGCTCTCAGCGTCCCGTCACCGGCCTGATCTGCCGGCGATTGTCTGAAGATTCGTATTAAAGCTATAATCGACGGTATGGTTGCGAGACTTACCGTCGTTTTCTTGATCTTGCTGTGCTTTCTGATGGGGATGTTCCTGACGTTGCTTCCGTGGTTCAAACTCAACGGATTCGGCGAATGGGGGGACAACTACCTGTTGGCGTACGTCTCGGAGAAGGCAGGAATCCCTTTGCTGAAGAGCGCGGTCTCGTCGAATTGGGTCCGCGGCGCTGTCACCGGTATCGGAATCCTCAATCTTTTCATCGCGTTTTGGGAGATCGCTCATTTCAAGGAAAGCGTCGCGAAACTCGAGGGCGACGATTGGGACAGCCGCGATTGAATGCTGACAAGACCGATAGTTTACCTGATTACCGAAGGCCGTCTGACGGCCTCTAATTTTTTTGAGACCGCGCCCGAGATTCTCAAGACGGTGCGGATCGCGGCCGATTCGGGTATCACGCTGATCCAAGTCCGCGAGAAACGCCTTCCGGCAAAGCTTCTGCTCGAGATCACCCGGATGATCGCCGATACCGTCCACGGAACGCGGACAAAGGTCGTCGTCAACGATCGGGCAGACATTGCGGCGGCGGCGGGCGCCCACGGCGTCCATCTGACAAGCGGTTCGGTCCGGCCGCGCGATCTTCGCCCGGTCTTTCCTGAACTGATCATCGGGGTTTCGACGCATTCGGAGGACGAGATCTCGGCCGCCCGCGACGAGGGTGCGGATTTCGTCGTTTTCGGCCCCGTTTTCGCGACTCCCGGCAAGGGCGTGCCCGTAGGCATCGACGAACTTGCGCGCGTTTGCGATGAATTCCGGCCGTTCCCGATCGTCGGGCTCGGCGGTCTCGATCGGACCAACTACGGCAGCGCGCTCGCCGTCGCCGACGGCTTCGCCGCGATCAGATTTCTGAACGACGCTGAAGAACTGAAGGGGCTCAAGTTATGAATCAAGAAACGAAGACTCGCGTCGCGCTTTCGATCGCCGGGCTCGACCCGTCCGGCGGCGCTGGGATCATTGCCGACCTCAAGACATTCGCCGCGTTCGGGGTTTACGGCGCGGCCGTTTTGACATCGGTCACCTTCCAGAACACGCAGGGCGTTTTCGGCGCGGAACCGCAGACTGCCGAATCGGTCCGCGGCCAGGTCGCTCCGATCTACGACGATTTCGCGGTCGACGCTGTGAAGACGGGAATGCTGCCGACGCGGACGGTGATCGACGAGGTCGCGGCGATGTCCCGCGAGTTCCGATTTGCGAACCTCGTGGTCGATCCCGTCGTCCGTTCAACATCGGGATTCGATCTGATCGATGACGACGCGCTCCGATCGCTTGTTGAAAGGCTTTTTCCGTTGGCGGCGATCGTCACGCCGAACGCCGCCGAGACCGAACGGATAACCGGGATCGGCCTTCGGCGATACGAAGACATCGTCCGCGCGGCCGAGCGGATAAGCGCCCTTGGCGCCCGGGCCGTTCTGATCAAGGGCGGACATCTCCGGGTTTCGGATTTGGGGTTCGGGATTGCGGATCTTCAACCGGGCGAGGGTTTTGCAGACTCAGGCTGGGGCAAATTTTCGAGGCCCGCGGTCGATTTTCTTTTTGTTGACGGCAACGAGCATCGATTCGTCGGCGAGTACATCGAGACGACCTCGACGCACGGCACCGGCTGTACGCTCGCGGCCGCCATCGCCGCCGGTCTTGCCTTGGGCGACCCATTGATCACCGCCGTCGACAGAGCCAAACGCTACGTCAACGCCGCCATCCGGACCGCCCCGAAGATCGGTAAAGGGAACTCACCGATCAATCACGCGATCAATCCGTGATTTCAGATCCAAGATTCCAGATGTGCAAAGTGCAAAGTGCATAGTGATTAGTGCAAAGTGCATAGTGCAAAGTGCAAAGTTCCGGAAATGCGCTACATGCAAATCGATTCCCAGATTCTCGGACTTTGCTCTAATCACTATGCACTTTGCACTTTGCACTGAGCACTAATCACTATGCACTTTGCACTATGCACGCTCAATGCTTGAAATGCCGGACGCCGGTGAACGCCATCGCGATGCCGTGTTCGTCGGCGGCGGCTATCGACTCTTCGTCCCGGACCGAGCCGCCCGGTTGAATTATCGCCGTAACGCCGTACGAAGCGGCCTCGTCGACGTTGTCGCGGAACGGGAAGAACGCGTCCGATGCGACGGCCGAGCCTTTCAGGTCGAGCCCGAAACGCGCGGCGCGCACGGCCGCGATCCGCACGGAATCGACCCGGTTCATCTGTCCCGCTCCGACCCCGAGCGTTCGGTCGGCATTTGCGAAGACGATCGCATTCGATTTGACGTGTTTGCAGACGCGCCACGCGAATAGCATTGCGCGCACCTCGTCGTCGGTCGGCTGCCGTTTTGAAACGAACTTCAGATCATCCGCCATCACTACTTGTAAGTCCTTGTCCTGCATCAAATATCCGCCCGAAATCTGCTTGATCTCAGGAGCGGCCGATTCGTCCGCGGCGACCCTTATGACGCGCTGAGTCTTCTTCTTGGAAAGTACCGCGAGCGCCTCGTCCGAAAATTCGGGCGCGACGACGACCTCGGTGAACACTTCGTTGATGGCTTCGGCGGTCGCGGCGTCAACCGTTCGATTGACGGCGACGATGCCGCCGAACGCCGATACCGGATCGGTCGATAGCGCCCGTTTGTATGCCTCCAGACAATCCGCGCCCGTTCCGACTCCCGACGGGTTCGTATGTTTGATGATCGCCACCGCCGGCGCATCGAATTCGCGGACAAGGTTCCACGCGGCATCGGCGTCGACGTAGTTGTTGAACGACATCTCTTTTCCGTGGAGCTGTTCGGAACCGGCGATGCCGCCGCCCGGCGCCGACGCGTAGAGCGCCGCCTTCTGATGCGGATTTTCGCCGTAGCGGAGATCGGCGAGTTTCGACATCTCAATCGATTCGAACCGTTCGAAACCGCCGTCGATCGATTCATCCGGCTCGATGAACATCAGATCTTTCATTGGATTGAGCGGTTCGAGCCGTTCCAGATCGGAATCGGGAAGCTGGCCCGCGAGGTATCTTGAGATCGCAAGATCATAGCTCGCGGTTCGCGTATATGCGAGCACGGCGAGCCGGCGGCGCGTCGCATAGGAAAGAGCACCGCCGTTCGAACCGAGTTCGGCGACGATCTCGGCATACAGCGCCGGGTCCGTCACGACCGCCACATCGCGCCAGTTCTTCGACGCCGAGCGGATCATCGCGGGTCCGCCGATGTCGATGTTCTCGACGGCCTCATCGAGCGTCACGCCTTCATTCGCGATCGTCTTTTCGAAGGGATAAAGATTGACGCAAACGAGATCGATCGGTTCGATGCCGTGCGCATTCATTGCGGCGATGTGCTCGGGGTTGTCGCGAAGCGCGAGAAACGCTCCGTGTATCTTCGGATGCAGCGTCTTGACCCGTCCGTCCATCATTTCCGGAAAGCCCGTGATCTCCGAAACCTCAGTGACGCGGATTCCGGCCTCCCGGATCGAGGAGGCCGTTCCGCCGGTCGAGATCAGCGTCACGCCCAGATCCGTCAATGCCTTCGCGAATTCGATCAGATCGGTCTTGTCGGAGACGCTGATCAAGGCTCTTCTCACTTTCCGTAAATCGCTCATTTTTCTATTCTCGCTTACTCAGAGGTCAGAAGCGAAGAAGGCGGCCCAAAGTCGGGACCGCCTTCTAAAGGCAAAATTAGTCGGATGCCACTCTCGGCTTCGTCGCGCCGGGCACTCATACGTTCTCCAGAGTCGAGCCATCGGAATCAGGCGGCTCGCTAGAGAATAAAACGGCCAAAGAACAAAAGGCTCAACAGGAACGCCAAAGTATAGATGACAATTTTGATAAGACTCATAAAATCTCCTATCCTTACAGTCTGAACCGAGCCAATAACGCTTACGATCAAGAGTAAATTTTAGTTCCCGGATGAAATCGATGTCAAAACCGCTCAAACCGATTTTCGTTTTCGCGGCCGTTTTGTTCCAGATTTTACATTTTCTTAACAATGCGTCCGCCCAAAGCGCCGACATATCGGTCGTTGTCGAGGAATCCGGGGTCCGCATTTCCGGCACGTTGAAAGACACGAAAGGAGCGCCGGAGGTTACGAATTTTTCGATCGCCGATCAATATGCCGGGCAGACATTGCTCGCCACGCGGGCCAGCGCCGTCGAACTCGCCGACAGATCGGGAAACGCCATCGAATACCGAACGCTTGCGCCCGGTGAGATTCTCGCGTCTCGGCCGTTCGCGTCTTTCCGATATTCGGCTTCGATAGCGCCTGCAAATCCGAACTCGATGGCGCACGTTTCGTGGCTCGAAGGAGGGCGCGGCGTTCTGATGTGCGCCGACCTGTTGCCGCGATTCGCCGGGCCGTTGACGATCGCGTTCGCGTTGCCGGACGGCTGGCGCGTTGAATCGAACGAGGAAAGAACGGGTGGAAACGCATTCCGCGTCGATGACCCGCAAGGCGCGGTCTTCGTCGTCGGACGATCGCTTCGCGTCGCCGATTCGCCGAGGGGAGCCGCCCGAACGGTGATCGACGGCGATTTTCTTTTCGCCGATCAGGACGTTGGGAGGATGGCGGACGAGATCCTTGCCGCATATTCGACGGTTTTCCGCGATCCGGCGCCGAGACGTCCGCTGGTGACCGTTCTCCGGTTGCCAAAGGAGGTCCGCTTCGGTCGTTGGGAGGCCGAGACGCGCGGCGCATCGACCCTGATCGTTTCGGCCGATATGCCGTTTTCGACCCAATCGGTTCAGCGGCTCCACGAACAGCTCCGTCACGAGCTATTCCATCTCTGGATGCCGAATTCGCTCGCGCTCGATGGGAATTACGACTGGTTTTTCGAAGGTTTCGCGCTCTATCAATCGCTGCGGACCGGCGTTGCCCTGAACCGGATTCGTTTCGAAGATTTTCTCGACACCCTTGCCAGGGCGTACGATGCCGATTCGATGATCTCGGTCAGGCGGACGCTTATCGAATCGTCCCGCGATCGCTGGTCCGGCGCGAACACGCAGGTTTACGCGCACGGGATGCTCGTCGCCTTTTTGGCCGATCTCGCACTGCTTTCGGGATCGAAAGGCAAGCGTTCCGTGACCGATATCCTGACGGCCGTGTGGCGAGATCATAGGACCGGGAAACCGCGACGCGACGGGAATACGGCAATTGCGTCGGTCCTCGATTCGTTTGCTGAGCTCCGAACCGTCGTCGCGGACCACGTCCGCGGATCGGCGCCGATCGATTGGCGCAACGCGCTCGCAGCCGTCGGCATCGAAGCGAAGACCGAGAACTTTTCGACCCGATTGGCGGTGACGCCCAAACCGAGCGGCCGTCAAAAGCTTTTATTGGATAAGTTGGGTTATAATAATTGGCGAAATTTTTTGAATTCATCGAAATGAGCCCGAAGAGAATTTTCTTTACCGCAATCATTCTTGCCGCCGCAGCCGCTCTCAGCGGCTGCACGTGGATAAACAACGCCGTCAACAATCTTGCCTCCGCGGTCGGCGTCAGCGACACCGGCACCGTGATCGCGAAGAAAGCGCAGATCAGGACCTCGTACGCGGTTGTCGCGTCCGATCTGCTCGAAGTCAAACGAGGCGACCAGCTTGATATCATCGATCAGATCGATTTCGAAAAAGTGCTCTGGTACCGCGTCCGGGCCCGAGACGAGGATCAGACCGAGGGTTGGATCGAAGCGCAGAATCTTATCACCGGCGACACGCTCGAAAAATCGCGCAAATTGGCCGAAGAGGACAGGGACGCGCAACCTCAGGCGAACGGTCTGCTGCGGGCAAAGTCGAATTTGCGGCTGACGCCCGAAATGCGCGACGACAACGTGCTCTTGAAACTCGACAACGGCTCGACCTTTGAGATCGTGACGTGGAAATTCGTTCCGAAGGCGCAGGATGCCTCGAACGTTGACGATTCTTCAAAGCCCGAGCCGAAACAGAAACGATCGAAGAGCGAGGAACTCGAGGCGGCAAAGGAAGCCAACGAGCCCGAGAAACTCGACGAGAAGTACGACATTTGGTATAAGGTCAAGATCGATCCGTCGGTTTCGCCGGCGCCGTCCGGTTGGCTTTTCGGTCGTCAGGTCGAACTTCAGGTCCCGAACGACATAGTCTTCTACCAGCAGAACAACAAGAAGTTCGTCACCTGGCAACGAATCGACGCGATCGACACATCGCTCAAGGACGAGGCAAAGACCGCGAAACCGAGTAGCTGGATAATTCTTTCGCGGACCAACACCGTCAAGGCGATCGATGGCAAGGAGCCGGATTTTGACGGCGTCCTGTTGCTCGGCTATGACAAGTACGATCAGGTCCATTACCGGATCTATCCGCTGATCGGCGAAGTGTGGGGTGAACTGCCGCTGAAGGTCGAAGGCACGAATGAGAGCCGCAACTTCACTCTTCGGCTTCGGAACACCGCAAGCGGCCAGATCGAAGAGAAGCGCTTCAACGTCTATTTCGACAAAACGCGGTACAAACTTCGCTTGCCGGACGACATTGCCAACTACGAGACCGCGAAGGGAAAGTGACGCGGCGCGTCGATTATGAACGAAGAGAACGATAACCCGTTCGGCGGAACCGTCGATCTAGAGATTACCGATTCGATCGATCTGCACGCGTTCGCGCCGCGCGACGTCAAGGCGGTTACCGAAGCCTATCTCGAAGAAGCCAGGAAAAAGGGTTTCAAGCTGGTCAGGATAATCCACGGCAAGGGCGTAGGCGTGCAGCGCGAGATCGTCGGAAAAGTGCTCGCCGAGACCGCCTTCGTCCGGTCGTTCAAAACGGCCGATGAATTCTCGGGAAGCTGGGGCGCGACCGTCGCCGTTCTCGAATAACGGACCCGCTATCGTTTGAGTTCGTTCACTCGTTCGCGAAGAGTGTCGAGATCCTTGTTGGCCGGGTCCGCCTCCTCGAGTTTCTTGAGCGTCAACCGCGCGTTCACCGCATCCTTCTTCGCGATGTACGCGGCCGTGAGGTTCTGTAGGGTCTGCGGATGATCGGGGTCGGTCTCGAGCGATCTCTCGAATTCACGGATCGCGCTTTCGTAGTCGGGCTTCTTGTCAAGAAGATAAGTCAAACCCATATCGGTCCTGACCGCCACATTTTCCGGCGTCTTGTCGATGACGTTCTGGTACCAATTCCGCGCCTCTTTGTATCGCTTCGAATCAAAATAGCAATTGCCGAGGTTGATCATCGGATCCAGGTTGTCCGGATCGATCTCGTGCGCCCGGTTCAGTTTCCTGATCGCTTCGTCATAGCGTTCCGCGCCGTATAGGAACCTGGCCGCATCCATTTGCGCCTCGTAGTTGTCGGGCTCCGATTCGGCGAGATTGACCGCTTGCTCGCCGTTCCCAAACGGCTTTCGTTGCCCGTCGGCGTTCGTCTGGTCGACCTTTTCCGCTTTTGGCTCGGACGCGCCGTTGCCCGGCGCCGGTTTTTCGGCGACGCCGGCGTTGGAATCGGCCGGCAAGATCTCCGATGTCTTCGAGGAAGAGGATTGGAGCCAGTAGAAAGTGACCCCGCCGCCGGCTCCGATGACCAAACAGACGACGATCCCGACAGATGCGAACAGCAAACCCGATCGTCTTCGGGGCGGATCTCCGCTCCCGGTTCGCATTTCGCGCGTCGTTTGGATCGCCGGTACGATCGGCAACGGCCCATTTCGGACCACGGTCCGGACCTCGATCATCGGCGCCGTCACGATCTGCGATTCGGCGACAAGGGTTGTTCCATCATCAAGGCAGAAATTGATATCGTCGGGATAGGAGCGGTTGCATTGCGGGCAGGTTCTCATTTCGACCTCTCCGCGACGTCTCGGAGAGGGCGATCAAAGAGGCGCCGCGGCGAAAAATTCTCTGATCTGTCTAAAAGTCTATCATAACGGCGGACTATTTTCCCTTCTGGCGAGCGCGGCAAGATCCGTGGTCCGATCGGTCCGCGAACAGATCGAAGTACTGCAAAAACAGGGGTTACATTACCCGCGTGCTATCCTTTCCCGCGCCTCCCCTCCGAATTGAGCGGCGATTCGCGCTGTTCTCCGACGACAAGACTTCCCGAATCGGCGTCCGCTCCGGCAACTGAAAAGGCCGGCCACGATCTCGCGTGGCCGGCCGACTTTTCGGTTCCGATTCGTGGCTACTTGCCGATTTTCGCGACTTCTTCCTTCAAACGTGCAAGCGCGGTGTTCGTCGGGTCGAGCTTCTCGACCTTCGCGAGCGTCGCTTTCGCATTCACGGCGTCGCCCTTCTTGGTGTACGCGACGGTCAGGTTCTGGAGTGTCTGGAGATGTTTCGGATCGAGCCCCAGCGATTTGTTGAATTCCTGAATCGCACGATCATAGTTAGGCGTCGGTCGAAGCACGAACGTCAGGCCGAGGTCCGTTCGGACGTTGAAGTCCTTCGGGTTTTTCGCAAGCGCCTGTTCGTACGATTTCTCGGCATCCTCGAACTTGTCCATGTCAAAATACGCGTTGCCGAGCATAACGATCGGCTCGACCGCATCGGGTTTGAGTTTGCGTGCGCGGTTCAGGACCTCGATCGCCGAATCGAATTTGTTGATTTGATAGTAGAAGCCCGCGGCCTTCATCTGGGCATCGTAGTTGTCAGGTTCCGCCTTCGCCTTCTCGAGCGCCTGCTGGACCTCGGGAATGTTCTCCATCTGCGCCGCGGTGGGATTGTTGCCGGCGACCTCGGGATGTCCGGGCGGCATGCTTGCGTTCTGGCTCGTCATCCCCGCCGGCGGGACCTGCGCTGACGTGACCGAAGCGTTACGGTTGACCGAGTTCGCGAACATAAAGCCGATCACGAGACCGGCCACCAAACCAATGAGTCCGACTAAAATGCTTTCCTTGTTCATAATTTTTTTGCTGCGACCGTTTAGCCGCGGCTCGTATTTATCGATTCTTAAGTATCTCCAATCCGCGCCCCGAAATGCAACATCCGATCGGCATTGAGATCAACTTGAACGCAAAGTCCATGCCGCGCGCCGTTGAACAAAACGGCGCGCGGCATTCGATCACGGGATCGCGATCGGTCATTGAACATACGCCGACGGGATCGCGCGGTCGGTCGAGAGCCCAAACGTCGCGACGCTCAGCGCGGAGGTCGAGCTCGAACGGATGTACCAGATTCCGTTCCTGTAGACCGCCGGATCGGTCTTGCCGTCGCCGTCGTAGTCTGCCGGAACGAGAACGTCGGTCGAAAGCCCCCAGCTGAAGTACGCCGGTTGACCGTTCGAACTCTGCTTGACGTACCAGACGCCGTTGCGGAAAACGGCAAGATCGGTCTTCGAATCGCCGTCGTAGTCAGCGCACACGAGATTGTCGGTGGAGATGCCCCAGACGTCCGTGCTGAGCGCGCCGGTCGAACTGAGCCGGACGTACCAACGCTGTTGCGACGGCCTGAAGATCGCCGCGTCTGACTTTCCGTCACCGTCGAAATCGCCGCGAACGGCCTTGTCGCCGGTCGTGCCCCAGGGCACATAGGTGATGTTCCCGGACGGATTGTTCAGACTGCCGCGATAGTAGAAGTAGCTCTGGGCTCCGACCGCGGAATCGCGATACACCGACGGGTCGGCCTTGCCGTCGCCGTCCCAATCCGCAACGGTCATCGGCTTGTCGCCGGTCTGGCCGAAAAGTTCGATCCGGAGAACATTGTTGGAAGACTGAAGAATGTAGAACGCCGCCTGGTTCGCGGGAGCTTCGCGCCATACCGCGAGATCGGTCTTGTCATCGCCGTCAAAATCGGCCGGCGTGACGGTGTCGGTCGCAATTCCGAGCTGCATCGCGTTGAATCCCTGGGTCGAACGGTTCATATACCAGAAACCCGTGGACGGCCTGAAAATGCTGGGGTCGGCCTTGCCGTCGCCGTCAAAATCCGAGAATCCGTGGTGGATCACGACCGCCGCCTGCGGCGTTACGGTCGCGGAAGACGTCACTGTGCGGTCGCCGCTATCTGACCCATCTCCGTCGCCGTGTATTCCGGCGGCATAGAACGTCACGTTACCGACATTTGTGGCGGGCGCGGTCCAGTTGAACGTCCAACTCGCGCCCCCGGTGGTGCCCGGAAACGTTCCGGCCAGCGTTTGCGTGACGTAACTCTTCGTCGAAGCGACCCGAACGCGAGTGGTGCTGGCATTTGTCACCGCAACAGTCCCGGCCATCGCGGTCCCGGCCAATGGAATGACCTCGAACCCCCAATTCGTGCGCGTCGTGTCGGATGTCGCGTTCTGGACCGTGATCTGATATGTTTGGCCCGGAACGTAGCTCGCGGGAACCGTCATCGAGATCGTGCCGGTGCCCGAGACTTGTGAATGACAGCTCGTGCACGTCGATTCGCCCGGCGCTCCGGTGCGGCCCGTCGGGGCGCCGCCTTCTGAGGCGATTGCCGGAACTGAAGTGCCGTCGCCGACCAGCGCGAAGATTGCCGCGATTGCCGCAAACGTCAATACCACCAACATCTTTACCCATTTAACCTTAAAGCTATTCACTTTCATTTCCTCCAAAAATATCGTTATCGGCCGCTTCGACCGATCGATCCATCCGTCGAGGGTAACGGTTCCGGCCCGAACAGATGTCCGGGATCTACTCGCAGCGCGTGTTTGTCGGGGATTCCTGCCCTTGGGGGTCGCCGGCCCCCAAACCAATCGGTGGTGTCCGCAAGACCGGCCGGAGAAGCTGAACAGGCTTGCATCGCGAACGCCAACCGGATTTGCAAGTTCCGTGCCCTCTCGGGACCAGGACCATTTGTCGCAGAGCCTCGCTAGGATACAGAGATTGATAAACGAAGTTAAACCACGAGGTTCAAATGACTTCAGAGATCGGTCTTTCGTTCAGAGCTGAAAGACAACGAGGGCCTTTGGGAAAACATCGGTGCGAGATTAACAGCCGCTGCAAGGGGCAAAACGCGAAAAAATTCGCGGTTACGAATCGATCTCGGATCTCACGCGAACGAACCGGTCTCGAAAGGAGAATTCGTTGCGGTTCGTGTCACCGCCGCCGATGATCCGGAAACGCTCGCGACCGATTCGGTCGACGCGTATCCAAATGCGTGAATGCGAGAAAAGGAAAACGGCGATCAGGGATGACGCGAGGAGTCCGAACCCGGCGTAGATCAACCGGCTTCCGGGATCATATCGGACGAGAAGGACGTGGCGGTCAGAGACCTTCTCGAACGATCTAAGCCGTAACGAACGGCCGCCGAATTCGGACACTCCGCGGCGTTCCCCCGGCTGGCTGTCGCGAACTGCGAAGACGGTCCTTCGCGTTCCGTCCGGCGTGACGACGTCGAGCACCGCTGCCGGGTTGCGGTAATCGACGGAATTCTCATTCGTTCGGTCGCGCGTCAGGTCGAGGTCGGCTCGAAAATCGGCGAGACGCAACGTCGAGCCGTCCGCAAGTGTCGCAGTCGCGCCGCGCCCGAGTTCAACCGTCTCAATTGTCCCGTCGACATTCTCGACGGCGATCGATACGGTTCTCGCTTTGCCGATCGGGAGGAATGTCGAATGGAAGAAACGGTAGCCGCGATAATCGTACGGCCGGTTGAGCCGGATCTCGGCGGTGCGGGTGCCCGATCCGTCCGTTATCTCGACGACGGTCGCCCAGTCGATCGAATTCGACGACTCAAGCGGGCCTTTCGGATCGATCAGGAACTGGCGCATATCGACGCACCGGACCGTAAACGGCAATTGCCTGTATTTCATCGCCGAGCCGTCCTGATTCAGAACGAGTTCGCCGAGCTGTCCCGAGCTCTCGCCCACCGAAATCGGCATCTGTCCGGAATAGCTGCATTGCGATGAGACGAATCCGCCGGCGAGCACCGTCAACAAAGCAAAGTGGACGGCATAAGCTCCGAGTCGATTCCACGCACCGCGTTCCGCGAAGTACGTTTCGCCCGCGTCCGTCGCAGTCGATCTGACATTACGCCAACCGGAGTTCCTGAGCGACCGCGCAACGTCGGGACGTTTCGCCGTTTCGATCTCAAAGACTGCGGTGCGGGATCTTATCCAATCGGCGGTCGGCGACAGATGCGGACGTCGGATCAGGCGCCAGGTCCTCGGGAAGCGGTCGATCGAGGCGAGAATGATGTTGATCGCGAGAAGCACGATCAGCGCGTTGAAATACCAAGTGCCGTAGATGTCGAACAGTCCGAGCGCGCCGTAAACCGTGCGTCGGAAGTCGCCGAGCGACGCATAGTATCGATCGAAGCCCGAAACGTTGTACTGTGTCACGAGCATCCCGACGATACTGACCGCAACCAGCGCGATCAGCAGGGCAATGCCAAATCGGACCGATGCGAGGAACTCGACGGGTCCCGCCGGCCGATTCGTTCCATTCAGCCGTTGCCGGGTTGTTACGATCTCGTTTGCGGACATCGATCTGATTATTTTTTGCTGAATTGGCCGATTGTTCGAGGCTGTGTGACAACTATCACATTCTTTCGGACGCCGATAATTGTAGCATTCGGATAAGCTTAATTCCATCGTCCCGATGACAACTCAAAACGTCAAAAGTAACTTGAGATTTCGGCTCGCGGTCGTCATCGCCTTTCTTTGCATATCGTTTGCGGGCTTCGCGTACCCACGGCTGTTTGACGCGTCCGCCGATGCCGGAGCTGTGCCTGAAGCGACGCCGCCGCGAAAGAAGAGGCCTTCCAAGCCAAAAGCGACGCCGGCACCCGCGCCGACCGTCGACCCTGAAGACGCCAGGTTCGGCGATTTCAAACATCAGATCCATCTTGATATGGAGATGCAGTGTTCGCAGTGCCATAAGGTTCCGACGGCGAATTGGGACAAGGTACGGGCGAAGGATGTTGCGTTTCCCGACGTGACCGATTTTCCGAAACACGATTCGTGCCTCGACTGCCACCGCGAACAGTTTTTCAAAGGGAAGCCGCCGGCAATCTGCATAAACTGTCACGCCAATCCGGGCCCCGGCGACAGTTCGCGGCATCCGTTCCCGAACCCGCGTGAGATCTTTGACGCGACGCCGCGCGGCAAAACCGCGGAATCGGAATTCAAGGTACAGTTTCCGCACGACAAGCATATCGAGATCGTGAGCGGCAATGTCCGCCCGACTTCTTCCGGCACGGCATTCTTAATCAACGCGAGATACGGGGCCGAAGACAGCTGCAAGGTTTGTCATTCAACCTATAAGCCGCAGGGCGATTCACCCGATGAATATGTAACGAAGCCCCCGAAGGACCTCGGCGACGGCTTCTGGCTTAAGAAGGGCGCTTTTAAGGTTTCGCCGATCGGGCACACGACCTGTTTCACCTGTCATTCGGCCGACACCGGCATCGCGCCGGCGCCGACCGATTGCGGAACCTGCCACAAGGTGAAGGAGCCGCTCCCGGCGACGGATTTCAGTCCGGAACTCGCGTCGAAGATCGGACTTGACGACAAGATAATGCTGCTTGCGTGGAAGCGCCGGACATCGGCCGCGACCTTCCGGCACGGTTACGAGATGCACGTCGATCTCAGTTGCGCGACGTGCCACAATTTGATGACGCTTAATACTGCGTCGATCAAGACAAAGACCGTCCCGGTCATTTCGTGCATGCCCTGCCACATCACCGCGACAACGTCCGACGGCGGCGTGCTTAATTCCGAGGTCGATGCGCGCCAGAAGGACCCGAAATTCTCGTGCGTGAAATGCCACCTCGCGTACGGCCGTTCCCCGATCCCGGAATCGCATTTGAAGGCAATAGTCGAGGCCGGTAAGTGATCTGATGAAAATGACGCCGCAGGAATCAAAACGCAATCTTTGGCATCGCCGGTCGAACGTGCTCCGGGGCGGCGCGGTCGTGATCTTCCTTTTACTGTTCGCCGGCTACTTCGTTTCGTCCTGTTCGAAGCCGAAACCGGTGATCGACGACGGGACAAGCCCGTACCAGCCGCGTTTCGAAGAGACCACGATCAACGATCCGATGGACGGCGTCGATTTCTCAAAGTTCAAGCACGACGGTCCGCGCCATCAAAACCTGCCGTGTCTTCTCTGCCACCAACGCAACGATGATTCGACGAAGGTCGGCTTCGCGCCGCACATTTCCTGCGCCGGATGTCACACTCAGCAATTCAACGATCCGAAGCATCCGATCTGCGTCGTCTGTCACGAAGAGCAGGGGAGCGCGAAACTCAAGCCTTTTCCGCCGATCCGCAGTTTCAAGGTGAATTTCGATCACCAGTCCCATTTCAAGGAAGCGAATTGCGGAACGTGCCATCGACCGCAGGGAACCGGGATGACGGTCCCGGCGAACGATTCGGCCCACGTCACGTGCTTTCAGTGCCATACGGCCGGAAAGACCGTCGGCGAGAACAACATCGGGAAATGTTCGACGTGTCACGAACTCGGGCCGCGGAATCCGATCACCGATTCGACGGCGGCGATCGGGTTCAATTTCGACCACTCGAAGCACGGCGGCCTCGACTGCGCGAGCTGTCATAACGCTCAAGCCGGAAACAATATGTCAGCGATCAACGTCGCGATGCATTCGAATTCGGCGAACAGTTGCGCGACGTGCCATAACGGATCTCGGGCGTTCGGCGCGAACAATTTTGCGAATTGCCGTCAGTGTCACTCCGAGATCGGCGCGACGAAATCGTTCGGAATAAAATTCAGCCATCAGAACCACACCAAGACACAGTGTTCCGTTTGCCACAAACCTGCCGGAAAGACCGGCAACTTCGTAGTTCCGGACGGGCAGGCGGCTCATACCACCTGCTGGCAATGCCATTCGCCGCAAAAAGGCGGCGGATCGTTCATGAGCGGCAAATGCTTCACTTGCCACGAGCCCGGCGGAAAGAACACGATCGCCGCGTCCTCGCCGGTGATACCGGGCAACTTCGCTCACACCAAGCACAGTTTTCTCGATTGCGATTCGTGCCATACGCCTGCCGAGGCGAGAATGACCGCGCCGGTCGTCGCCATGCACAAAGGTTCGAAATCGGCAACGAGCTGCGCCACCTGTCACAACAACGAGATGGCGTTCGGTGAGGATTTCACCAATTGCAAGCGCTGTCATACCGGAAATCGATTTGGAAACTAATCAACCAGAACAAGGAGGGTTTCTTAATGATACGCAATAGAATCAAGTTGTTAGCGGTCTTGACGATCGGGTTCGCGGTGTTCGCGGTCCTTGCGTTCGAGACCGAGACTGCCGTTCCCGTCGAGGCATTCGGCGATGTCGCCGCCGACTACAAGGCGAAATGCGCGATGTGCCACGGCCAAAAGGCGGAAAAGGCGTTCGATCCGGCAAAGCCGGTCGATTCGCACGTACAGGTCATCCTCAAGGGCAAGAGCGATTCAAAGCCGCCGATGCCGGCTTATGAGGCAAAGGGAATGACCTCCGACGAGGCCCGGGCATTTGCGGAGCATATGCTCGCGTTGCGGAATCCGTGAGCCGACGAGCACTCTGAATGTAACCCAACGGACCGATCGGCGGATCGGTCCTTTTTGCTTTTGAGAAGGCGATCCGCGGCGTCAAAAGCATCTGATCCGAGGCTGCGCCCGGACCGGCGTCGAGGCTGTTTGAATCTCTTTTTCTCAATAAAGTGACCACTGTCACTACCTTGGCTTTTGCATCGCGATAAAATAAAGACGGCTTAATAATCCGATCGGTATATATCAGTAACCGTCATAACTCGCCGATCGTGCCTGGTGTAGGAGGAAATTTCCGATCATGTTGAAAAGATGCGTATCAATTGCGATCGTGTTGCTTTTCGCGCTCTTCTTTTTGGTTTCATATCTGTCTCGTCCGGAGTTGACCGAGGCTGAAAGCCAGACCGTCGCCGTCAATTCGAACAACGCACCGTCGGAGAAACCCGCGCCGGAACCGAAACTGGTGATGCAATGCGACAGTTGCCACGGCGTCGGGAAGACGCTGCCGTTTCTTGCGGGCGAGAAATTCCACAAGGATTCGCATAAGGAATACGACGCGGGGTTCCACGCCAAGGCTGCAAACAACGGGAAGAAGGCCGCGTCGTGCCTCGATTGCCACGCAGTCAACGGCGATACATCGACTATCTTCTCGGCCGCGAACCCGAAGTCGACCGTCAATCGGGCAAATATCTCGCAGACCTGTGGCCGTTGCCACAACGATCCGGCAATCGTCGCGAACGGAAGCGGTCTTTCGACCCGGCCGATGCTTGCCTACAATGAAAGCGTTCACGGCAAAGCGCTGTCGCGCGGCAATCTGAAGGCAGCGGTTTGTATCGACTGCCACAACTCGCACGATATTCGTCCGGGAAACGATTCCGTCTCGCCGATCTCGAAGTTCAACGTCGCATCGACCTGCGGAAAGTGCCACAGCGGGATATTCACGGACTTCAACGAAAGCGTTCACGGAGTGTCGCTTTCGCGGGGCAACTACCAGTCGCCGAACTGCACGGATTGCCACGGGATTCACAGCATAAAATCACATACGACCGAGTCCAGGCAGGCCCTCGGCTTGACCGGGTGCTCACAGTGCCACGACGGGGTCAGGCTGACGCAGGATTACGGAATCGCTCCGGGAAGAGTCGCAAGCTTCAAGGACAGCTATCACGGGCGGGCCGGAAAACACGGATCGGACGTGGTCGCCGATTGCGCGAGCTGCCACGGAGTTCACAATATTCTGCCTTCGACAAACCCGAAATCATTGATCCACGCGGACAATCTCGTCACGACGTGCGGACAATGTCATATCGGCGCCGGGACGAATTTCGCGATCGGCAAGGTCCATCTTGATACGCCCGCTTCGCAGGACATCGGTAGCCGCGGGATCTTCTGGGTGCGGACGGTCTATCTCGTCTTGATCTTCGGCATCGTCGGCGGAATGTTGCTTCATAACGGAATAATCTGGTATCGGAAGGTCGTCGAGAAGCGAAATCAGACGGTGCGGTCGATTCCCCGAATGTCGATCAACCAGCGTGTCCAGCACTGGATGCTTTTGACGAGTTTCATCGTTTTGGTCATCACCGGGTTCGCGCTTGAGTATCCGGATGGCTGGCTCGGCGTACTTGCCGGAGGAAGCGAAACCGTTCGACGCATCATCCATCGGATCGCCGCCGTCGTGATGATGGTCGTCGGGGTCTACCATCTCATCTACGTCGTCGCCTATAAGGAAGGTCGCCAATGGCTGTGGGATATGCTCCCGGCGTGGAAAGATTTCACTGATCTTTGGCAGAATTTTTTGTACTTTGTTTTCAAGAAGGGCGAGAAGCCGAAGTTTGCGAGATTCCGCTATGCCGACAAGGCGGAGTACTGGGCCGTCGTTTGGGGCACGATCCTTATGGGCCTGACCGGCCTGATGATCTGGTTCAAGGTCGGCATCTTCAGTTTTCTGCCGCGCTGGGCCGTCGATATCGCGATCGCGGTGCACTTTTATGAAGCGGTACTGGCAACGCTCGCGATCATCGTATGGCATTTCTATCACGTTATCTTCGATCCGGACGTTTACCCGCTGAACTGGGCGTTCTATGACGGCAAGATGAGCGAAGAGATGTTCAAGGAAGAACACGAGCAGGCCTGGGAAGAGATGAATGAGCCGGAGGAACCGGAAGCCACGGCTGATGAAGCGAAAGAGTAAACGCCCAACCAGCGTCGTCTTCAACGTTCTCGCTAACCGAAACCGAAACGAATCGGATCCTGACCGGGATCCGATTCTCTTTTGACCGACTTGAGATCAGAGGGATTTGGGACTTAGGATCTGGGATCTCGGATTTCGGAATCAATGCCGACCTGAACGTTGCGAGTCTGCGAGCCGGGCTCCCGATTTCGATGATCCAAGCGGATGCTCCGCACGCTAAACGACGTTTGTCGAACCGATTGGACATGCCCGGGGAAATCGGCGGGTTCGATTCGAAATCGCTGATTTCGGCAATTGCCCGGCAATGAACTCAGCGCTTCAAGAAGCAGTCGTCAAACATCTGCGACAGCGTTAACCGGGATTACGCATATGAGGCGATTCTCGATAATTGTCGCCGTTGCGATCTTTGCGGGGTTTGCGCGAGGAACCGACATCAACTCGCCAAAAAGGCGTTTTCCCACGCAAAGACCGCAAAGGGCACAACGTCAGCCAGTCCGAAACTCGTCAAGAATCCGCGATGGAAATCCTAACGCGTAATTTGGGAGTAGTCCAAGATCCACAATCCAAAATCAGCGCTGTCCTAAACGTTGCGAAGCTACAAGCCTAGTTCCCGATTTCGTTGATCGAAACGGATGCGAATCGCCGCGATTCGCAATGAACCACTCGATGTTCCTCGTTTGATCAGCCGACCCGGTCAGGATCTGAAAGCCCCGAAGGGGCGAAGGAATGGTGACCCCGGGGTGCGAACCCGGGGGGGCACGGCTACGAGAGAAGCCCCGAAGGGGCGCAGCCGCGCCGTTGAATTCCGAATCGTGCGGTCCTGCTTTGATCCCGGGGCGAGCTGCGCCCGTTGCGGGGCTTACGGTCCGGTGGCGGCGTTTCTGCCCCGGGCTCACGCCCGGGGTTACCGCTCCTGCGCCCCTTCGGGGCTGAGGCAATCATTGAGTTTGCAAGACTTCCGCCATATGCGAGAAAGAACTTGCGCCCTCCTTTCGATCTCAACCGTCGTTTGGGACAGCATTGCTCCCAAATCCCAAATCCCAAATCCCAAATCCGAAATGGCTTCACTTCGGCGGGATCTCCGCCTTGTGGCATTCGGCGCATTCGAATTTCGAGATATCGCCGAGATTCACCGGATGCTGGAACGCCCGGTTGCCCGTATGGCACTGCACGCATTGGTAACGGGCCTTGTCCCCGAGGTTCAAGGGATGCTGGAAGTCGCCGTTTGCGGGCATAAAGGTCTTGCCGCCGATCGTCTGGTCGAGCGTCGTGTGGCAAATGTGGCATTCGGTCCGGATCATCTTTCCTTCCTTGCTGACGTGATTGCCGTCGTGGCACCGGAAGCAGCCCTGGAAATTCAAATGGCCGATATTGTTCACATGGCTTTGCCAATCGGTTTTCATTTCAGGGAAGAAGTAAGTTGAGTAGATTCGCTGGAGTTCCGTTACGGCGCCGTTGACCGCCGCCGTCTTGGTGGCGTAAACATCCGGATAGTTCGCTTTGTAATATTCCGGGATCTCGTTGGCGATGGCCTGGAGAGCTTCGTCGGTCGTGTTGTATGGTTTCGCCAAGACTTCCACCGATTTAAGTTTCAGAAACGGCAACGTGACGTCGAGTTTGTTCGCCGAGAATGAAGTGTCGACCGCTTGATTGGGCGAAACGTAAACGTGCGACGGGCGGTTGTGGCAATCGACGCAGTCCATCCGGCGTTTTTCAGCCCCTTCGATCAACTCCGGGGTGAGCCGACTGTCTTTCTTGAAATACTCCACCACCGTGCCGTCGGCCTGTTTGAAGCGCACCCAGGAGATGTTCTGCCGCTTTTCATCCGTGGCGATGTACGTCACCTCGTTCGCGACGTTCATATGCCAGTGGATACCGCCGCCCTGGCCGACGTTCGGACTTCCGCCGCCCGTCTTAATCAGCAGACGAGCCTGCGTCATCGTGTTGTCCTTGTCGTAGCCAAAATGGGTGAAGACCTTCATTTGTTCGCCAAAGAATTTCTCGGGCCAATGGCATCGTTCGCAGATGTCCTGTGCCGGCCGAAGATTGTGGACCGGCGTCGGGATCGGCTTTTGATATGTTCCGAGGAAAAGCGCAACGACCTGACGGGCGCCTTCCAGCTTCGACTTGACGTAAAAGTCCGCGCCGCCGCCGACGTGGCACTCGACACATTTCACCCGAGCGTGCGCCGACGCTTTGTACGCCGTATTTTCGGGCTTCATAACGTGACAGAGCTCGCCGCAGAATGTCACCGATTCGGTATACTCGAAGCCGCGATAGCTACCGAAGGCGCTGATCATTATGAACACGAAGGCGCATCCGAGAAATGTAAAGAACATTCGCCGCCGCCGTGGGCCGTTCAGGTCAAGTATCGGATAGGCCGCGATCTCCTCGGGCGACAACTTCCGCCGCCGCCGATGCTCAATGAGAATCCCGACGAGCATCACGAAGAACCCGAACATCATCATTCCCGGAAGAAGGATGTAGATCAGGATGCCGAGATACGAATGCTCGACACTGCTCGTCAGCTCGATCAAAAAGAGTAGAACGATGCTGACGATGCTCGCGGCCGCGATCACGCCGCCGAAAAGCGTAATGTAATTCTGCCAGAGACTCGGAATCTTGGGTTCGGTCTTAACTTCTTGTTCTGATTGTTCTTCGCTCATATTGTTCGCCCGGGATCGACGATTCATCCCAATCAAACGATGTGTTTCCGGTCATTGATCGTCAATGGAATGACGCGGCCGAGCAGTTATCGGCAAAGACTGTGCCGAAACGCCCGGTCAGATTCTCATTAATGCAACACGATCGAAACAGGCCAAGAAACTTGAGGATATTGTAGATTAGTGCGGTTGTTCGGTTATGTGATGCGGGTCACAGGTGATCGCACGCACGCTCCGACCGCTTAATTCCGGATTACGCATTTGAAGAATTCTGCCACGGATTTCACGAATTTCGCGAACTAACCCGGGATTACGCAGTCGAGGCGAATCATTATGATTGTCGCCGTTGCGATCGTTGCGGGCTTTGCGCGAGGAACCGGCATCCACTCGACAAAAAGGCATTTTCCCACGAGACCGCAACGGGCGCAACGTTGGCCAGTCCGAAACTCGTCAGGAATCCGCGATGGAAATCCTAACGCGGAACTTGGGCTAAACACAGAATAATATGTGAGATTTCGTGCAATCCGGTGCGAAGATCCGTTAAGTCATCTTTTCGCGTGATTTGGGTCAAATCAAGCCACGTCCGTCATAGATTCCGCAGGTATGGAGCCGAGACCGCGGATTTCTTCGCACGTCTCCGGCAGGCGGTTCGAGCGCACCCTGCCGAATTCGCCAATTCTCTGGGATTTTGCCCTTGACGAAATCTAAGGCACGCTTGTTGCATTTGAGGACGGTCGGAGCCTTCGGATGGGCTGGGCAACATATTCCAGGAGAAAAAAATGACTATCAATCGTATCAAGTTGGTTCTTGCAGCAATCATAGTTCTACCTTTTTTGGCGGTGACGTTCCTTAATGGGACCACCGTGAGCGGGACGACGCCGGTCGCGGGCGACGCGGCAGCGGATTACAAGGCGAAATGCGCGATGTGTCACGGACAAACAGCCGAGAAAAAGTTCGACGCGACGAAGTCGGATGACGCATTGATCGAGATTGTCCTCAAGGGCAAAGCGGATGCCAAGCCGCCGATGCCGAGTTATGAGGCGAAGGGCATGACCCGCGACGATGCGGCGGCCTTTGTCGCGCATATGAAGAGCCTCAGACCCGCTCAATAGCTTTTCTTGCCATAATGCTCCTCCTTTTTGGCGGGGTGCCGGACGGTTCCGGCGCCCCGCATTTTTCTCGCATTTTCACGACGGCCGCGGGACCGCCGGTCAGAACCGGAGCGCCGGTCAGAACCGG
>CAZARD010000028.1:0-9881 GCA_964487505.1 uncultured Blastocatellaceae bacterium
GCGAACCCGGCGAAGATCGCTCCCGCGACGAAATACGGCGGGAAAATCGTCGCGTGCCAGCCGGGGACCTGCGAGACCGAGAAGTCGAACGAAACGATCGAGTGAACCGAAAGCACGAGCGGCGTCGAAAGCCCGGCGAGCAGCAGATACGCGATCTCATACCGGTGCCAGTGACGGGCCGAGCCGCGCCATCCCCAAGAAAGCGCCGCGTACACGAAACGGAAGTACTTGTTCTTGGCGCGGTCGCGAAGAGTCGCGAAATCGGGGATCAGCCCGACATACCAGAACAGCGCCGAGACCGTCGCGTACGTTGAAACGGCGAAAACGTCCCACATCAGCGGGCTCCGGAAGTTCTGCCACATACCCATCGTGTTCGGGTACGGCAGCATCCAGAAAGCGAGCCACGGACGACCGGTATGGAGCAGCGGGAACAGACCCGCGTTGGCGACCGCGAAGAGCGTCATCGCCTCGGCAAACCGGTTGATCGAAGTACGCCATTTCTGATTCAGTAGCAGAAGGATCGCCGAGATCAGCGTGCCCGCGTGACCGATGCCGATCCACCAGACGAAGTTGATGATGTCGAAGGCCCAACCGACCGGCTGATTGTTTCCCCAGATCCCGATACCCGTCGTGACGAGATAGAGGATCGTGAACAGCAACAGCTGGGCGATGAGAAACGAGATGCCGAAGCCGATGAACCAATGGAACGGCGTCTTCTTTTTGAGCGTAACATCACTGATCTTGTCCGTGACGGTCGCGAACGTGTGATCGCCCTCGACCATCGGCGGATAGATCCGGGTCTGAACTTTCTTCAGTTCTTCTGCTTTCAGTTCTTCCATAAGAATTAATTACCAGCCAATTTCGCGTCGTCCGGCAACGCGCCGGCGATCGCCGCTTCAAAAACCTCAGTGTGCCGCCGACTTCGTCTCGCCGTCCTTCTTCTTCGGCGCGACATAGCCGGGCATTTCCTTGTTCTGGTTCTTGAGTCCCGCGAGATACGTGGTCCGCGGTTGCGTGTTCAGTTCGTTCAGCAAATTGTAATCGCGGCGATCGGCCTTCATCTTCGCGACCTTGCTCGCCTTGTCGTTCATATCGCCGAACGTGATCGCCTCAGCCGGGCACGCGGCCTGGCAAGCTGTCACGATCTCGCCATCGCGCACTTTCCGGCCATCCTTCTCGGCCTCGATGCGCGCGGCCGAAATACGCTGCGTACAATAGGTGCATTTTTCCATCACACCGCGCGAACGGACCGTCACTTCCGGATTGCGCATCAGCTTGAACTGAGCCGTGTTCCAGTCCTGGTAAAGCAGGAAGTTGAAGCGCCGCACCTTGTACGGGCAGTTGTTCGAGCAATAGCGGGTTCCGATGCAGCGGTTGTAGACCATATCGTTGAGGCCTTCCGCGCTGTGAACCGTCGCGTGAACCGGGCAAACCACCTCGCACGGTGCCTGTTCGCACTGCTGGCAAAGGACCGGCTGGAAGTTCGGGCCTTCGGGCTTGTCGAGCGTTCCGCCGAAATAGGCGTCAACGCGCAACCAGTGCATCTCGCGGCTCCGTTCGACCTGCTCCTTGCCGACGATCGGGATGTTGTTCTCCGACTGACAGGCGATGACGCACGCGTTGCAGCCGACGCAGCTGTTGAGATCGATCGTCATCCCCCAGCGGTGATAGTTCTCGTAGCCGGGCTCGAACAGCTCCGGACGGTACATCGTCTTTTCGATCTCATCGTGCTGTTCGCCGAGCTTCTCGTCCGAGTTGAACTCCTCGACATCCCAGACGCGCAGGAGATCGCGGCCTTCCATATTGAAATGGATCTGCGTCGATGCGATCGTCGTCTGCTCGCCGGTCTTGGTCAATTCGCCGCGCCCGAAGTACATCGCATCCGATTTGCGCACGTCGTAAGCGTTGTAGCCGAGCCCCGTACCGACCCGTCCGGCCTTCGCGCGGCCGTATCCGAGATAGATCGCGACGACGTCATCCGGCTGGCCGGGCGAGATCCAAACCGGAACCGGCGTGGAGATCTCTCCTCCCTGGAAGCGGAGTTTCACGAGATCCGAGAACATATTCCCGCCCTTCGAGTTGATGAACGAGGTCGGGCGTTCGCCGCCGGAGAACTCGTCGGCGTCGTTGCCGCGGTTGAGGCCGAGTTTCTCGGCGGTCTTCGGGCTGACGAGCGCGACGTTCTCCCAGGTGATCTTCGTCAGCGGATTCGGGAGTTCCTGAAGCCAGCCGTTGTTCGTGAAGCGGCCGTCGAAGACGCTCGGATCCGGCAGGATCGAAATCTCGAGGGCGCCGCCGCCCGCCGGAGCGGTTTCCGCCTGCGACATAAACGCCGGGTTGACCTTGACCTCCTTGACCGCCGACTGCGAATTCGGGACGAACCCGTCGTGCACGATCTTCCGCCAGTTTTCGTCGAACGACTTCGCCCCAACCACCGCCGCGGGCGTTGCAGCGGGAGCGACGGAAGGTACCGTCTTCGGCGACGCGACCGGCGTTGCCGCGACCTTCGCTTCGGTCTTGGCCGCGGGCGTCGCTTCGGGTTTCGCGTCCTTCGGCGCTTCCGGTTTGGCCGTCGCCGGCTTGGCCGACATATTCAGCGCCTGTTTCTGCCAGTATTCGCGAACGATGTCGAAATCCTTTTTCTCGTAGTTCTCCTTGAAGAAGAGTTGGACGATCTCGTGCGCCGATTTGCCGCCGTAAAGCGGATCGATCAGCGGCTGGACGATCGAAACGGTCCCGTCGAACGCGCGCGAATCGCTCCACATCTCGAGGAAATGCTTGTCGTTGACGTGCCAGTGGCACAGTTCGCCGGTCTCGTCACGGTAACGGCCGAGATGCACTCGGAACGGCACCTTGCTGAGCCGCTCTTCATTGAGCTTGAGATCGGCCGGGGTGTTGTAGACGGGATTGCCGCCCAGCACGACGAGCATCTTGACCGCGCCGCCGTCGATATCCTTGACGAGTTCACGTAGTCCGTCGATCTGCAGGGTCTCGGCGTTCGCCATCGTCGGTTCGGTGTAGACGACCGTCTTGCCGACATTCCCGAGAGCTTCGTTGATCGCGTGCGCGATGGCGTGGACCGCGGGCGGTTGGTTGTCGCCCGCGACGACCAAGGATTTCCCGGCGTGATCCTTGAGATCCTTCGCCATCGGCGCGATCCAGTCGGCGTGCTCTCCGAAATTCGAGGTCGCGCCTGCGACTCCGACGGCCTTCGCGATCGCCTTCGCGAGTTCCGTCATCTGGCTCGGCTTGACCGCCAGCCGATGGTCGGCCTTCGCACCGGTGAGCGACATCGTCGTCTCGACCGCGTACAGTCGGTTGATGTTCTTCTTCTCTTCCGACCACGCGCGCGCCTTCGCGAAATCCTTGATGTAGCGGACGTTGAAACCCGCGAAGATATCGGCGTCAAGCGTCAGGACGCGTTCCGCCTGTTCGAACTTGTAGACCGGGTTGACGACCGACCCGAAAGCGAGTTTCGCACCGGCGGCCGCATTGTCCTTGTTGAGCGGATCGTACTGATACCACTTCGCGTTCGGGAGTTCGGTCTTGATCTGGTTGAATTGCGAGATGAGCGTCGGCGATGAAACGGTTTCCGTCAGGAACCGGATCCCGGCGCCACCGTTCGCACGGTTTTCGTCGACCTTCGTGCGGAGGTCGTTCATAAACGCCTGCCACGTCTTCGGTTCGCCGCGGAAAACGATCTCCTTCGAGCGGTCCGGATCGTAAAGATCGAGCAATGACGCCTGCGTCAGAACATCCGTCGATCCGAGACTTCCCGGGTGATCCGGATTGCCCTCGAGCTTCGTCGGACGGCCCTCGTTCGAACGCGCGAGCACGCCGTTCGCGACCCCGCCGAGCGTCATCGCAGTCGCGTAGAAAAGCGGCTTGCCGGGAATGATCCCTTCCGGCTGCGAGACGTACGGAACGATCTTTTCGGTCGGCTGGATGACGCAGCCCGAAAGCCCGGCCAGCGCCAGCGACGCTCCCATGACCTTGATGAAATTGCGGCGGCTCACCGAGCTATCCCATTCTTCAGCGTGGACGGGGTATTCCTGTTTGACGAATTCCTCAAACTCCGGCGCGTCGACGAACTCTTCGACGCTGCGCCAGTATTCTTTTCCGTTCTGCTGAAGAATGCGATCCTTCAATTGTGCAAAGCTAAGTTTGCTGTCTTTGCTCGACATCGATTTTTGATCCCTCTTTCTCTTGCTAACCAATTTATCCCGGAGATTCCGATTTTGGCGACCGATTCCGCATTAGCGGTGACACGTCGAACAGCTCGTCATGAAATCCTTGCCGCGAAGTGTCTTGATCTTTTCGGCAACCTCTTTCTCCTGTTCGGGCGTGATGTCGTCCTTGTTCCACGAAGTGTTGAAGATCTCTGACTGAGGACGAATGTTCGGCGTCGGATCGCGGTGGCACTGGAGGCACCACTCCATCTGCAAGGTATTTTCCTGATAAACGCTCGCCATATTCGCGACGTCGCCGTGGCACGAGGCGCACCCGACGCCCTTGGCGACGTGAATGCCGTGATTGAAATAGGCGAACTCAGGCAAGTCGTGGACCCGTACCCATTCGATCGGTTTGTTGTCGCGGAAACTGGCACGCACGGGCTCGAGATAGGGGCTGTCGGCCCAAATCTGAGTATGGCAGTTCATACAGGTCTGAGTCGGCGGCATTCCGGCCGACGACGATGTCTCGACCGACGTATGGCAGTAGCGGCAATCGATGCCGTCGTCGCCGACGTGGTGCTTGTGGCTGAACTGAACCGGTTGCGGCCGCTCCAGCCCTTGGTTCGTCAAATACGACGAACGGGCGATCTGCGTGTATGCGTAAAACGCAACGCCTGCCGCCACGATGGCTACAAAGATGCTCGCCTTGGCAACGTTGTTCGCACCTCTATGAAAAATCTGTCCCATTGTTTTACCTTGTCCGGATTCTTACGAAACTAAACCTCGACCGTCCCAAATCTCTCGATTTGGGATCAAGCCGAACCGTTTTTTCATTTTAATTAAGAACTGCAATCGCTCTGGCAACCAGCATTCTTACAGAATCGGCGATAACGCGCAAACTCAAAATAAGAAATATGCAGGATAGTTTTTCCCAACCGATCCGGCAACGATCCGATAAATTAGTTTAGCTGATAAGGAAAATTAATATCGCAAATCTAAACTGGTTCGTGACAATAATGCAACTCCGATCGCCGCGGCATTTTTTCCCAATTGTCCGGCAACGATCGACGTCGCGTCGAATGACGGCCGGAACGAGAATTCGCGCGCCCGTTCGATGATCGCGTCAAGCAGCGTATGATCGGCGTCGGTTATCTCACCGCCGATAACGATATGCTCGATATTCAGGAGGTTGATCACGTCCGCGATGGCCGTTCCGACATACCGGCCGGTGCGCTGGAGCATCAGATGCGCGAAATCGTCGCCGTCGTGCGCCGCCTTGACGACATCGGCGACGGTGATCTCGTCCTCGGAGAACTTTCCGAGCGACGACGTGCTGTCCTGGTGGAACCGGTGCCGCGTCCGTCTGATGATATTCGTCGCCGAAGCGACGTCCTCGAGCCGCGTACCGTCCTCATCGATCGTCAGCGAACCGAATTCGCCGGCGAAACCCGAATCGCCGTGCCAGATCTTGCCGTCGAATATCAGCGCCCCGCCGACTCCGGTACCGAGCGTGACATAGAAAAGATCGCGCGTGTCCCGTCCGGCGCCGAGCATAAACTCGCCGAATCCGGCTGAGTTCGCATCATTCTCGATCGTGACCTTGAGCCGCGTGGCGCGCTCGAGTTCACCGAGAAGATCGACGTTATGGTGTTCCGGAAAATAGGTGGAATGAACGATGCGGCGTGTTTCGCGGTCGATCAGCCCCGGAAACGTCACCCCGATACGTTCGAAACTGCCGAATTTGGCGCGAAGTCCGTTGATGAACCCGACGATCTGCGGAATTACGTCGTTGCCGCGGATCAGCGGTTCCAAATGCGTATCGACGACCGTTCCGACAGTATCCAGGCAAACGGCACGAAGCTTCGATGTCGTCACCTCTACACCGATCACATTTTCCGCATTGCTGGTTGGGTCGCTCATTGCAAAAGTCCTTGAAGTAAATAGCCTTAGGGGATGAAAACTACGAGGATTTTAGTCAGTTGCCGGAACGGTGTCAAACTTTGCGCCGCCTTTTGAACGCCATGAGTTCGAAGCGTTGACGGGAACGAGCCCGAGCGTTACTCTTTGATTGGTCCACCTTCGATCCCGGGTTCCGCACAACTATGGAACAGTTATCGCAACTCATTGAGCAATATGGTATTTATGCCGTTTTCGCGCTATGTACCGTTGAGGGCGATATCACTCTCCTTATCTCCGGCGCGATGGCGCACAGCGGATTTTTCGGCCAATACAGTTTTATCAAAGTTTTCCTCGCCGGAACTTTGGGCGGAATGCTCGGCGATACGGCGGGCTATGTCGTCGGACGCGTTTTTCACGAAAAGGCAAAGGACTACCGTTTCTACCAAATGGCCCAGCCACGGATCGAACGGCTGATCGACAAGTTCGGCGGGTTCGCGATCGTCATCTCGAAGTATATCTACGGGATCCGCGTCGGGATGTGCCTGTTTTACGGGATCGGCAAGATGTCGTTCTGGCGATTTGTGTTGCTCGACGCGATAAGCTGTGGAATGTGGGTTTTGATCCTCGCCGGGACCGGATACTTTTTCAGCGGCGCGATCACGAGCATCCTCGGCAACTTCAAACAGGTCGGTATCTCGCTCTTTTTTGTGCTGCTCGTCGGGATCTTGTTCTTCTATATCATCGAACGATACTGGCTCTCGGAGAAGGTCGAGGAAGTGACGCCCGAAACTCTCCACAAGATCGAAGAAAGGATCCACGTCTTCGAGGACGTGGCCCAGGTAAGACTCCACGACCTCAGCGAGCGGCTCCACCTGACCGCCTCCCCGGGAAAAGGCGACGACGACCCGCCGAAAACGGAGGAGAAGGCGGCCAAGGCCGCGAACGAATAGCGATCGGCATTCCGAGCCTGCTCCGAACTGTAATTTCCTTTCCGATAATGATAAAAATTTAGTTTGCTTCGTTTCGGAGCCAATCGAACTTTATGATCATCCAATCATCGGCCCCAACACGAGTCGATCTCGCCGGGGGCACAATCGATATTCCGCCTCTTTTCCTTTTTCACGAGGGTGCCGCGACGGTGAATTTCGCGGTCAGCCTGCTGGCGCACTGCCGGATCGAGACGCGTTCCGACGATCGGATCGTTCTCGAATCGATAGATCGCGGCGTGTCGCTTGAAACGTCGCTCGCAGAGATCGGATCGCTGCGCAACGAACCTCAGCTTGAGCTCCTTTCAAAACTGGTCTATTTTTTCCGCCCGAACGTCGGGTTCAACATGATCACGGAATCGATGGCGCCGGCCGGCGCCGGTCTCGCCGGCTCGTCGACGCTCAATATCGCGTGCATCGGCGCGCTGAACAAACTCGTCGGCGACCGTTACCCGGCAGACCGTTTTATCCCGATCGCGGCGGCGGTCGAGTGCCAGGTGATCAAGGTCCCGACCGGTTATCAGGATTATTATTCGGCCCAGCACGGCGGCGTTTCGTGCATACACTTCGGACCGGAGGGAATGCGCCGCGAGCCGCTCGATATCGATACCGGCACGCTTTCGGAACGCATCGTCGTCATCTACACGGGCGAACCGCGCAATTCGGGCACGAACAACTGGGAGATCACGAAGCGTCACATCGACGGCGACCGCGACCTGTTCGACATCTTCGAGGGCATTCGCGACACCTCGGTCAGTCTCCGGCAAGCATTGCTTCGCGACGACTGGAACGCGGTCGGCGAGATCCTTCGCGCGGCGCATCCGGCGCGCAAGCGGCTTTCGCCGAATATGACGACTCCGCAAATGGACAAGCTGATCGACGCGGCCTACGCGAACGGCGCGATCGCGGCGAAAGTTTGCGGCGCCGGCGGCGGCGGTTGCATCGCTTTTTTCTGCGAGGAAGGCCGGAAGGCGGATGTCGAAGACGCGCTCGCAGCCGAAGAAGGCGCGGAGGTTCTCGAGTGGACGCTCGCCTCCGAAGGATTGTCGGTCGAGGTCATCTCGGCCGGCGCGGTCTGAAGGGTCGGTCGGGTGTGATCCTGGACCGCTCGCGGACGGGACCGACCGTCTGCACGCTCTGCCACGACCGGCTTTTTTCAAACAACCGGGAGCATACGCGATTCATCCGATGTCAGCCGACGGCGCAAATGCCTTGGCACGGGCTGGACGAGCTAAATCGAAAACTAGGAGAGACTCAAATGAAAAAGGTTCTGTTTTTGTTCATCATCGCGATCTTCGGGTCCGCGGCATTCGCCCAGGACGATTTTTCGTCGTCCCGACTCGATAACCTTTCGAACCGCCTGAAGCGCGACACCGTCGATCTCGCTGAACGGTCATCTGAAGATCTTCGCCGTAGTTCGAGCCTGAGCCGGACGGCTATCGAAGAGGCATTCCTTGCGGCGCAGATCGATGCGTCGGTCGGGATCTTTCAGGACATGGTGCGCGATAAACGCCGTGCGGCCGAACTTCGCGATGCCGCCGCCCTTCTGAGTGATCTTGCGCGACGGGCTCCGGCCTTTGGAAACAACAGTTCGCTGTGGCGCAACGTTCAAACCTCGATCAATGACATCAACCGCGAACTCGGATCGGGCGGCGGCGGGGGCGGCTTCGATGACCGTCCGGTGATAGGCCGTGTCTACTGGCGTGGAATGGTCGATGACAAGGTGCAGCTTGTGATCCGCGGGAACAACGTCGAATCGAGGACGATATCGGGCCAGAGTTATCCCGACGGGACCTTCAGCTTCACGGCCGTGCTGCCGAACCGTGAAGTCAACGTCGGTGTCACGAAGACCCGTGGCCGCGGAAATGTTCGCGTCGTGCAGCAGCCGACGGCAGCGAATAATTACACTGCGGTCATCGAGATCGTCGACTCAGGCGGCGGAGCGCGAGAATACCAGCTTGATATCTTCTGGCGGTAATCGGATCACGGTTGCGGCCCCGGGTCGCCGGCGTTTCGGATCTTTTCCGTATCACGCGGCGACCTTGTCAAATCGAGATTCCGTGCTCAACCGCCTCGGATCGCGTTCGTAAGCGACCTGAAGATCTCGCGGCCGTCGTTTGAACCGAGCAACTCCTCACAGGCGCGCTCCGGGTGCGGCATCATTCCGAGAACATTGCCTTTTTCGTTGCAAATGCCGGCGATGTTCGAGCGGGCGCCGTTCGGATTCGCTTCATCGGTGACCTCGCCGTTCTCGTCGCAATAGCGGAAGACGACCTGACGGTTCGCCTCGAGTCGGGCGAATGTTTCGTCATCGCAAACGTAATTGCCTTCGGCGTGGGCGATCGGAATCGAAAGAACGTCGTGTTCAGCGAGTTCGCTCGTGTACGGGGTGGAACCGTTCTCGACGCGAAGATTGACGTGTTTGCAGATAAAATGAAGCCCGCGGTTGCGTATCAGCGCGCCCGGAAGCAAGCCGGCTTCGCACAGGATCTGGAACCCGTTGCAGATCCCAAAGACGAATTTTCCTTCTTCGGCGAATTTCTTGACCGCGCCCATAACGGGCGAGAACTTCGCGAGCGCGCCGCAACGCAGGTAGTCTCCGTAAGAGAAACCGCCGGGAACGATCACGGCGTCGTACTCGCTGAGATCTTCCTCTCGGTGCCAAACAAAATCAACGGGTTGACCCACGTGCTTCGAAACCACGTGATACGCGTCGTGATCGCAATTCGATCCGGGAAAAACAAGAACTCCGAATTTCATAAATGGTAGTCGGTAGGCGGTAGACAGTAGACGGTAGACGGCCGCTCACCCGTCACTGCTCACT
>CAZARD010000028.1:9981-39784 GCA_964487505.1 uncultured Blastocatellaceae bacterium
ACTGCTCACTTAATTCCACCCTGTAATCTTCAATTACCGGATTCGCGAGGACATCCTTCGCGATCCGTTCGGCGGTCGCGCGCGCTTCATCGATGCCGAGCGATTCGTCGAGCATCACCTCGAAGAACTTTCCTTGCCGGATGTCTTCGATCTTCGTCAGCCCCATCAATTCGACCGAGTGATGGATCGCCTTGCCTTGCGGGTCAAGGATGCCCGGCTTGAGCGTTACGTAAACTTTTGCCTTCATAATTCAGCTCCCGCCCGCCGAGCGGACGATTTTTGAAAACGGAAGCTAAATTCTTGCGCAAATTCTTGTTTTGTTCAACGTCTTTATGTTAAATTCTCGGTACTGATTTTTGGCTTCCGAAGATTCAATACGTATTAACCTAAGAACAGGAGAAAACTAAGTATATGCAAAATATGGGCGGAAAAACCGCGTTGGGTCTGGATGCGAATGTTGGAGCGCTGCTCTGCTATTTGGGCAACCTCGTTTGCGCTCTCGGATTGATCTACAGCATCATCGTCATCGTCACCGATAAAGAAAACAAACTGGCGCGCTTCCACGCCTTCCAGTCGGTTCTCTTGTCGGTTTGCGGCGTGATCTTCGCGATCGCGATCAACATCATCAGCGTTGTCGCGGCGGCCGCGAATTCGGGAATCCTGGCGATGCTCGGCGGTCTTGTCGGATTGGTTTTCGGTCTCGGAATGCTCGTCGCCGTCATCTTTTCGGCGGTCAAGGCTTTCCAGGGCCAGATCTTCAAGCTGCCGGTGATCGGCAATCTCGCGGACGGTTGGTCGAACTAACGGTCTTTGAGAGATCGAAACAAAAAGCGGGCCTTTTCGGTCCGCTTTTTTCTTCGTTCAGGATCGACCGAACACTCGTTCGAAGACGGTTCCGACGTTTCGGAGATAGTGCTTGACATCGAATACCCGGGCGATCTCATCGGCCGAAAGCCGTGAAGCGATGTCCGCATCTTTCGATACCAGGTCGCGGTACTCGCCGCCCTCGTCCCAGACGCGCATCGCGTTGCGTTGCGTCCAGGCGTAGGCGTCCTCGCGCGAAACTCCTTTCTGCGTCAGCGCCAAGAGCAACTGCCCGCTGAAGACCAGCCCGCGCGTCAGGTTCAAATTCCGAAGCATGTTCTCCGGGTAAACGACAAGCGTGTCGAGCAACGATGCGGTCTTCGCAAGAATGTAATCCAGCGCGGCGCTCGAATCGGGCAAAACGATGCGCTCGGCCGAACTGTGCGAGATATCGCGTTCGTGCCATAGCGCAATGTTCTCCATCCCGACGACCGCGTTCGCCCTGATCGTGCGCGCCATCCCGCAGATTCGCTCCGACAAGATCGGATTGCGCTTGTGCGGCATCGCGCTCGAGCCTTTCTGACCGGTCTTGAATTTCTCCTGCGCCTCGCGCACCTCTGTCCGCTGCCAGTGACGCACCTGAAGCGCGATCTTCTCGAGCGAGGACGCGATGATCCCGAGCGTGCATAGATATTCGGCGTAACGGTCGCGCTGAATGACCTGCGTCGAGACCTCCGCCGCGCGGATCCCGAGCCGTTCGCAAACGCGTTCCTCGACCGACGGCGCAAGATGCGCGAACGCGCCGACCGCGCCCGAGATCTTACCGACCGCCACGGCCTCGCGCGCCCGAACCAGGCGCTCGCGGTTTCGCTTGAATTCGGCGTACCAAAGCGCCCAGCAAAGACCGAACGATGTCGGTTCGGCGTGGATCCCGTGCGTTCGTCCGATCTGCGGCGTGTCCTTGAACTCGAATGCGCGCCGCTTGAGAACCCCAAGAAGCGTGTCGACCTTCGTCAGCAACAGATCGCACGCGTCGCGCAAAAGCAGCGCATTCGCGGTATCGACGACATCGGACGAGGTCAGCCCGTAATGCACGAAACGGGCGGCCGGGCCGATGTTCTCCGCAAGGTTGGTAGTGAAAGCGATGACGTCGTGATCGGTCGTCTTCTCGATCTCGTTGATCCGCTCTACCGTGAAGGACGCCTTCGACTTGATCTCGGCCAGCGCTTCGAACGTAATCACGCCATCCTCGGCGTGAACTTCGCAGACAGCGATCTCGACGTCGAGCCATTTCTGGAATTTGTTCCGGAGCGACCAAAGCTCGCCCATTTCGGGTAATGTGTATCGTTCGATCATTTCGCGTTCTCAGTCCCGCCCTCAGGCGGCCTTTCTTCTTTTCTTACGGCCCTCTTTCTTCCAGGACGCGCGTCCGCAACTTCGACCGGTTCAACGCCCGTTCGCACACCGGCCGCGTCCGCCGCTTCCGACGACCTGTCGCCGAGGACGTTCTCGATGTAAGCCTTCTGAACCAGAACCATCGCGACCGCGACGATGGGCGTCGCGAGCACCAGTCCAAGTCCGCCGATAGTCACGCCGAGCATGATCTGCGCGATGACCGTCAGCGCCGGCGGAAGTTCGACCGTGCGGCGCTCGATGAACGGCGTTACGAGGTTGGATTCGATCAGCTGAACTCCGATGAACAGGATCAGCACATAGAGCGCCTTGATCGGACTGTCTACAAATGCGAGCAGGATCGCCGGCACGGCCGAGAAGATTGGGCCGAAATTCGGGATGAACGACAGAAGCCCGGCGATCAGACCGAGAGTCAGCGCGAGCGGCACGCCGAGGATCGAGAGTCCGATCCAGGTCAGCACGCCGATGAACACCATCGAAGCGGTCTTTCCGATCAGCCACCAGCGCAAAGTATGCCCGATCGCAGCGATAACTTCGGAGACCCGGGGACGGACCGTGACCGGGAAGAGCTTCGTCAATCCTTCCGTATGGAGCCGCGGTTCGCTCGCGAGGTAGATGGCGATCAGGATCATCACAAAGAAGTTGCCGATCGCCCCCACCGTCGACGAGAAATACCCGCCCACTTGCGAGAGCAGCGCCGAAAAATCTATCGCGCTGATCCGGCGTTTGATCTCGGCGTTGTCTGGCAATTGTTCGAGGATCGCGCGGCCCCAGCCGAAATTGGCCAGGTAGTCGGCGATCTTGAGCCACGATTTAGGCAGCTCCGTACGGAGATTCCGGTATTGGTCAGCAATGTCCGGGGCAAGGAGCGCGATCGCGCCGGCGAGGACCAGGATCAGCAACGCCGAAACGATCAGGACCGATCCCGTGTCGGACAATCGGCGGCCGTAGTTGGCGACGTCGGCCAGCCCGCGCAGAAAGATCGCCAGAAGGATCGCGGCGAAGACGAGCAATATGACATCGATCGTCAGGTATGCGACAAATCCGAGCAGGAAGACAAGGACCACGACCGCGACCGTGATCAGCACCTTGCCGACAAAGCCGAAACTTTCCGAACCATTCTGGGCCATATTCAGGAGTCCGGCGCTACAATTCGGAGACGATCACAACAAGCCGCGGCTGGCGAGAAGCTCGGCATTCAAAACGGCCGAACCCGCGGCGCCGCGCACCGTGTTGTGCGAAAGGGCAACGAACCGGTAATCGAAAATGTTATCGGGAAACAGCCGTCCGACGGTGATCGTCATTCCGTTCCCGGCATCGCGGTCGAGCCGCGGCTGCGGGCGCGACGGTTCTTCGAGGACTTCGATGAACTGTTTCGGCGACGAATGGAGATCGAGCGACGGAAATGATTTCATCGCGTCGATGACGTCCTCTAGCGTCGAGGACTCGCGCAGATCGACCCGGACCGAAGCCGAATGCCCGTCGATCACGTGGACCCGGAAGCACTGGGCAGAGACAGAAAAATCGGCCTTTTCGATCGAACTGCCGGTAAATGTTCCGAGGATCTTCTGTGCTTCGGTCTCGACCTTCGGCTCCTCGCCGGCAATGTACGGAATCACGTTGTCGGTGATGTCGAGAGAAGGGACGCCGGGATAACCGGCTCCTGAGATCGCCTGGAGCGTGGTAACAACGACCGATTCGACGCCGAACCGGCGATGCAGGGCGGCAAGCGGCGGCGCAAAGCTGACGACCGCGCAATTCGGATTCGTGACGATGAATCCTTTGGTGAATCCCCTCTTGATCCGTTGCGTTTCGATCAGTCCGATATGGTCCGGATTGATCTCCGCGATCAGAAGCGGCACATCCTCGTCCATACGGAACGATGACGAGTTGCTGATCACCGGATAGCCGGCCCGGGCAAACGCCTCTTCGGTCTCGCGCGCGACCGACGACGGCAGGCTCGAAAAGACCAGGTCGCAGTCGAGCGGCGGCTCGATCGGCTGGACGACGATCTCCTTAACGTTATCAGGCATTCTGCCCGGCAGCTTCCAGGCACACGCCTCGACAAAGGCCTTTCCGGCCGAGCGGTCCGAGGCCGCGAGCGCCGTGATCTCAAACTGCGGGTGATTCTCAAGTAGCTGGCAAAAACGTTGTCCGACGGTGCCCGTCGCCCCGAGAATTCCGACTCTGTATTTCTTCGCCATAACAATACACAGAGTTTACGGGACGCCGGATAAAAAGGAAAGCGCGTCCCCGACCGAGGGACGCGCCGTTGAAAACGATCGAACTGAGTATCAAAACTCCTTGCACGGCTTTCCGGCGGCTTGGTCGGCAAATTGCCTTGCCAGGACGTTCTGCGATTTGGAAGGCTTGACGACGTCGGTGATGCAGGAGCCCGAAGATTGAATCTTGATGACGATCAGGTATGACGTGATCTTCGTCGCATCGGCCGGATCCTCGCTTGCGTTGAACCTGACGATCAAACCGACCGGCCTCGTGCCTTTAACGCGCCACTCGGCCTTTGCCCCGACGCTCGAAAAACCCGACGAGACCGATCCGAATGAAAGTTCGGACTTGTCGCCCGACGGCGAGACGACATCGATCGACTGTCTGAGATCGCCTTCGGTGACCTCGAGTTTGTAACCGCCGACGCCTTTGCATTCGCCGCGATACCAACCCGCGCCGGAATCATCCTGCTCGAGCGTCTTGCAGGCGTTCGTGTCGAGACTAGTGTAGACGCTCTTGTTCTGGCCAAGCGAAACCGTCGCCGAGACGGCGATGAATGCGATCAAAATGATGGTTTTTCTCATGATTCAAACTATTACCGCATATTCGTGATCTTCACAAACAGCGAGAAACCGGCCGCCGCGCTTTTGCGCCGTCCGAGCGCGCGCGGCATCAGCACGCGGACCTTGTAATCGCCGCCGACATCGATCTGCGAGACCATTTCACGGATGCCCGCGGCGTCGGGAACGTTCTCGCCGTCCGGATCGAAGATCACGAGTTCGGCGGACCGGCTTCCCGAAAGCTTCAGGGTCAACACCTGCCCGGCGCGTATGTTGACCAGGTAGTCGATGTAGCCGAGCCCCCGAATCGTTCCCTTGACGGTCGCGGAACTCGCACCGTTCGCGAACCGGACGCGCTTTACTGTCTGGGCCGACGACTCCGCGGTCGCGATCAGGAGACCGGCAACAAAAGCCATCGATAGGAGTACCGTCTTCATTTGCTCATCTCCTCGCCGGTCCGACCTTTCCGCGCCGGGTCTCAGCGAAGGCCGTTCCGTTCCATTTGTACCGGATGCCGCGCTCGAGCGACGGGCAACACAGCGCGTCGTCGGCGGTGGCAAAGAACGTCGTGACGATCAGCGAGCCGGCATTCTTGTCGTACGCGACGGCAACTCCCGGCGTCCGCCAGAAATTGCATCCCGGGCTTCCTTCCGCGCAACCCTCATCGTGAAAGTCGAATTCGGGAAGCTTCACGATGCTCCCTCCACGCGTCGTGTAAACGAGCAGAGCTTCGTCGGTGATCATACTCCCCGAGCAGACGTTGGCAACCATCGGGATCGCAGCTTCCTCTTTGCCGTCGCCATCGAGATCGCCGTAGGCGACATTCGCCGGATCAACGTTCCAAATGTCGCCAGTCGGAATGCCATCCTCGTCCTTCGCCTCGCACGCGCCGACCTGCAAACCGGATTTCATCACCACCTTCTTGCCGCCAACGTCATAAGTGAAGCCGGACCAATCGACCGCGCGGACGCCAGATTGCGAATTCGCGACCGACGCGCAGAACAAAAAGACGGCTGACAGAACGATAAATGTTCTGTAGCTACTCATTATGTATCTATTCATTGAATTTTGGTTTCGCCGATCTGATCTTCTTGTACGTTCCGACCGAGGTGACATTCATCCCGCCGACGATCCCGCCGCAGTCGTCGCCTTCAGAGACTTCAACCGTTCCGGGCTTGACGAACTTGATCGTGATCCGGCACTGACGGTCGTTCTCGGATAGATCGAGAACGGCCTCGTCCGCCCGGATCACCGCGATACCCGACGGTTCACCGGTATTGGCCATCCACTCGCCGGCGGAATTCTTCCACATATACGTCAGAGAGAACGCGACCCGCAATTTTCCGCCGCCGAGGGCCGCGATCTTCAAAGTATTGGCGTTTTCGCCGCCGGTACTGAAGGTTCCGGTCACCTCTGATGCCGAGACCGATGCGCGTTGCGCAATCGCCTCGCCCGCCCCGATCAAGCAAAGACCGGCGATCGTGATAGACAAAACAAATCTTCTCATCACTTATTTGACCGCGGCGAATTTCACGCCGTTCCAGTTGAAACTCCTCAGAACGAAATCCGGCGAGCGGGCTTCGCGACACATATTGCACGCCATCTTGACCGTCGTCCCAACGCGGGGCAGCAGGTAATAGAAATCGGTGCCGCTCTCTTCGATGTCGATCTTCTTGGATTTGAAGATCGACAGGACTTCGCTTTCGGACGGCTCATCGAAGACCTTTTCGGTCACGTCGGTCCACGTCCCGCCGGCATATGTGTAGAACTTGACGAATCCGGAGCAGGCCGGACCGCACCCGGTCTCGGCGTGTCCAATGATGTATGAGCCGTCCTTCTTTTTGAAGAGCGCGATCTCGGCCCAGCCTTCCCAAGGCCCTTCAAGCTTCAGATAGCCATTCCTTTTGTCCTCGATCTTGATCAACGACCGGCGGAACTTCTCGAGCGCCGCCTTTCCCTTGATCTGATTTCCTTCGATGTCCGTCGAGTATTTATCGTCCGGCATCGCCAAGTAGTAATCGGTGACGGTTTTCACCTGGGCCGCCGCGGCAACCGCAAGAAACGCGGTCACAAGCACGGCCAGAATTATGTTTTTCATATTTTCAGTCGTCGCGGGTTCAGTCGTACCAGTCTCCGACAGTGATGCCAGAGACCGTCCGCCCACTGCGGACAGTTATCCTGATCAATCGCTTGGATCTGCAATCGACGCTCATCCCGCACTTCACGAACTCGTTGTAGTACGCTTTCACGCCGCGCATCTCGCGCGTTTTTCCGTAAATGTAATACTTGCCCGGCGGCAGCGACACTTCGTACTTCGCCGACGCGCGGTTCACCTTGAATACATAGCCGAACTTCTGTCTCGAATTCGAACAAACGGTCCGCTCGGCGCTCTCGACACAAACGACCATATCGGACGGAATGAACTCGCTCGGATACGTTAGCTTGCCGCGAATGCGGCCGTTGCCCTGGGCACTCGCGCCGAACGCGAGAAACCCCAGGATCGTCAGAATCAACAACGCTTTTCGCATATCGACCTCCAAAAGATCGTCACTCGTCAGTCGTCTACCCCAAACTTGATTCTAACGCTTCGCGATGCGCCGTTACAGCATCGCGGTCACTGCTCGACCTCGGTCCCGCCGGCATAATCGTCGGGGTCGTCGGTCACCGAGAATTTCATTCTGAACGTCCGGGCGCGGTTGCTCGAATTGCCGACGACGATGACATAGCCGGCCTTTCGGCCGGCCAGGACCGAAAGATACCCCTCGCCGTCCTGCCACTGGTCGACATTCTCGACGGCGTTTCCGAGTTGAAGCCAAATGACCGGAAAATCGTTGGTCCTCGACACGCTGACATCACCTTCGATGCCGACATTGATCACTTGGCCCCGGCCGACAGCGAGCGAGTACCTCAGTTCCTTCTTTGCAGGAACCGTCACCGTGATCGTCTTTGAACTCGAACCTTTTTCAAAAACGACCTTTGTCTGGGCTGATGCCTCCCCGAAAAACATCAGGGTGGCGATCAAAACTGCCAGCATCGAGATCTTCTTCATATTTTCAGTCGTTCGGCGTGTTGCCATACGCCGAGGTGCTCCGAACCGAACCCGAAGGTCACTTTGACCGACGCCTTCCGGTGGCGAGGCCGCGTTTGCGCCGGCGCGCATTTTCGACGTTCCCTGTCGGGATAAACCGCCGCGCGGCGCGACCGCGACGAGACCAATGATCAATGCATTCGACCGCATAGTATCATCTCCGTTCAGACACGTAAGCGACAAATCGTCCGCGGCCGTATCACGGCGATCGAAATTTTTCGTGCCGCTTGCTAAACTGGCGTTGCTCCCAAGATCCAAATGGCACACGACGCTCTTGAGATAACGCGCCATCTCCGCGATTGGCGCGACGGAGACCAGAACGCGTTCGAGGCGATCCTGCCGGTCATCTATGATGAACTGCGGCGGCTCGCGCGACGTTACCGTTCGCGTGAGCGGAGCGACCACACGCTTCAGACGACCGAGATCATCAGCGAGGCCTATCTCAGGCTCCGCGACCGCCGCGAACAAGACTGGCAGGACAGAACGCATTTCTTCGCCGTCGCGGCCCGCGTGATGCGAAATCTCCTGGTCGACCACGCCCGGGCCAAGAACTACCAGAAACGCGGGAATGGGGCGCAAAAGGTCAGCCTCGACGATGTCGCTGTCGTCTCCCCCGAACCCGATCAGCAGATTCTCGTCCTCGACGAAGCGCTGACCAACCTCGCGCGCTTCGACGATCGGAAAAGCCGGATCGTCGAGCTTCGTTTTTTTGGCGGACTCTCGGCTCAGGAAACGGCCGACGTTCTGGGCGTTTCTGAGATCACGGTAAAACGCGAGTGGCTCAAGGCAAAGGCGTGGCTCTATAAGGAGATCGCCAACGCTTGAGGCCCGGATGATGAGAACCATTGACCAATCGCGGTTCGATGCGATAGACGAACTGCTCGACGAACTTCTCGACGCCGACCCCAAGGAGCGCGAGCGCCTTCTCGCGGCCCGTTGCGGCGGCGACCGCGATTTGCGCCGAGAGGTCGAATCGCTTCTCGCGGCGCTGGGGACCAAAAACGATTTCATCGAAGCGCCAGGTTTCGTCGGAGCCCGCGCGGTGATCGGCGACGAAGACGATTTCGTCGGGACGAAGATCGGCGTTTATGAGATCAGGAGACTGATCGGACGCGGCGGAATGAGCGCCGTCTATCTTGCCTCGCGCATCGACGATTTCGAGAAGGAGGTCGCGATAAAGATCGTTCCGCCATTCGGGCGAACTTCCGGATCGGAGGTCAATTTCAGACGCGAACGGCAGATCCTCGCGCGTCTCGCGCACCCTTCCATCGCGCAGATCCTCGACGGCGGGACGACGGACGGAAACCGGCCGTTCATCGTGATGGAATTCATCAACGGGAAACCGCTCGATGCCTACTGCCGTGACACGGGGTTGACCGAAAGCGAAATGCTCGAGCTGTTTCTTGACGTCTGCGGCGCCGTCTCTTTCGCGCATCGGAACCTGATCGTGCACCGCGATCTGAAACCGGGAAACATCCTTATCGACGGCGACGGACGTGCAAAGCTCCTCGATTTCGGGATCGCGAAACTCATTGGGAACGAGGCTTCGGACGCGCCTACGTTCCTCGGCAACGCGATGACTTTCGAATACGCATCGCCCGAACAGATCACCGGCGGCAGCATCTCGGTTGCGACCGATGTCTACGGCCTCGGCGTCGTGCTTTACGAACTCGTTCACGGCAAACGACCGTTCGATCTGAGGGACCGGCCGCTCGCCGAGATCACCGAAACGATCACGCGACGCCGGCCCGAGTTCCCGACACCGTTCGGCGAGATCGATCTGATTATCGACAAAGCCTTGGCCAAGTCGCCGGAAGACCGCTATCGGAGCGTTGCGGACCTCGCCTCGGACATCAGGAACTATCTCGATTCTAAGCCGATCTCGGTTCGGCCTGCGACGGCCTTCTACCGCTTCCGAAAGTACATCGTCCGGCGAAGGTTCGAAACCGCCGCCGCCGCGTTGTTCTTTCTGGTCCTGCTCGGCTGGCTCGGAACGGCAATCTGGCAGACCCGCAAGGCCCGAAACCAGGCGGCGGACAACCGGCGTGCGGCCTATTCGGCCGAGATGATACTCGCGGCGAACGAGTACGAGAATGCTAATTTGAATCGCCTCCGCGAGATTCTTGAAAAATACGTCCCGAAGGGCGACGAACCCGATCTCCGCGGCTTTGAATGGCATTTCCTGAATGGCCGTCTGAATCCGCCGAGCCGCATCGCAAGTTTCCCGCATCCGGATGAGATCTGGAGCGCCGAATTCTCGCCCGACGGACGCCGGGTCGCAACCGTTTGCAACGACAACCGAACGCGTGTCTGGAACTTGGCGGATGGCAGTTTTATCTGGACTGCCGAACAAAAAGGGGCGTGGAAGGCGGCGTTCTTTCCCGATGGCAAGCGGTTCGCGGTGACCTCGAGTTCGACGACGAACCCGGTCGTAACGATCTACGATTCGTTGACGGCGGCCGAGATCTTCAGCATCCGCGCGCATTCGAAGCGGATACGAGGGCTCGCGGTCTCGCCCGACGGATCAATGATCGCGACCGGCAGCCAGGACGGAAGCGTCGCGGTTTGGAATGCGGAAAGCGGTGCCGAGATCCGCAGATTTCAATTCTCGAAACCGGACAAAGGCACTGAGTTCCATGACCTGTCATTTTCGCCGGACGGGACACGCTTGGCGGCCTCGGGATTTGAATCGCTGGCGATCATCGATGTCGGGACCTGGAAGGTTCGGCAGCCCGAGATATCGCAACTCCGATCGCGAAACTTGATTCTCAACGGCTGGCGGGTCGCGTTCTCGCCGTCCGGGAAAACGATCGCGCTCGGAATGTACGACGGAAGCGTCGTTTTCCTCGATACCGCGACGCTGAACATTCTTCGCGTCCTGAAGATTCACCAATCTAACGTCAAATCGGTCGCGTTTTCCGGCGACGGGAAGATCCTCGCAACGGCGAGTTGGGACCGGACCGTGAAGTTCGTCGATGTTGAAAGCGGCGAGGTCGTCAACCAACTCCGCGGCCATTTTGAAGGCGTTCACGAGATCGCTTTCTCGCCGGACGGATCAAAGCTGCTGAGCGCCAGTGCCGATTTTGGTCTGAACCTATGGAACTCCGCCGATGTCGCATCGAACGACGCGGTCCTGACCGAGGCGAATCTCTCCGCGTTCGATCCCGCGACCGGGCAGCTTTTCGTTCTCAACAACCTTTCCGAAACGGTGAGCGGTTGGGACCTCGGACGAAGAACGCGCCTCTGGTCCACGCAGACGACAAAGCGGGCGTTTTCGATGGATGTTTCGAATGATGGCCAAACGATCGCGATCGGCGAGAGCGACGGGGGACTGATCCTCTTCGACGTCGCCTCACGTTCCAGGACGGCGAGATACGAATCGCACGGCCGAGCCTTGCACGCGATTGAGTTCTCGCCCGACGGGCGCCGGATCTTTGCCGGATACGAGGACGGAATGTTGACTGCGACCGAAACGGCCAGCGGCAAAGCGCTGTTCTCGGTCCGGGCCCACGACGGCCTTATCAAGGCGCTCGCCGTTTCGCCGGACGGAAAGACGCTTGCTACCGGCGGCAACGACAAGCGCGTCAAGCTGATCGACGCCGGGTCAGGCGAAACACTGAGCGTGATCGGCGATTTCACGAAACCGTTGTACCGGACATTTTTCTCGGCCGACGGACGATTGCTGCTTGCGACCGGCGCCGACAGTTTCGCCGAGGTCCGGGGAACGGACGGACAAATCAAGCAACGGCTCACGGGCCTCAGCGGCGGCGTGTTCGCCGCCGCGTTCTCGCCGGACGGCAAGCGCATCGCCACCGCGAGCGAGGTCGGGATCATCCGTTTATGGAACGTTGAGACCGGCGACCAGGTCCTCGCGTTCACCGCCGGTCAGCGTCAGCTCGTGAACCTCTGGTTCTCCGCTGACGGCAACACGCTGGTAAGCATCGACACGACCGGAAAGACGAATTCCTGGCGGGGCGGGAGTGCCGACCAAAGCAGTGCAAAGTGATTGGTGAAAAGTGCACGATTAGTTTACATAACGGCATTTCGCCAAGGATTGCACGAATTCTCGCATATTGTTCTGTTCTGTTCGCGAAATTCGTGAAAATCCGTGGCAGGATTCTTCAAATGCGCAATCCGAGATTAGTGCGAAGTGCATAGTTCCGATCGCGTCAACAACTATGCACTTTGCACTATTTCCATCTCACTTCTTGACGATCCTGCCTTCCAGTTTCGGCGCGATGGTCGCGTTCGGCGCATTGCGGATCGCGCGTTCGAAGACCTCGGAATCCTTCTGGGCCTTGTCCGCGCCGACCAGCAACTTTGCTTCCTTGAACATCGTATAGCCGTCACCGCCGCGAGAGACCAGGAAATCGGAAGTCGCCACGGTGTAGTACTTCGAGTCGTCAAGCGGCGCGCCGCCGACAAGGATCTGGCTGACACGGCCGCCCGCCGGCTTCGAAACGTCGAACGTGAACGACAGGCCCGAAACCTGCGGAAATCTTCCGGGTTCGCCGTCCTCGCCGACCCCGCTTCGGGCGACGCCGTGTTCAAGGACCGCGCGCAGCGTCTTGCCGCTCAGTTCGATCTTGACGATCGGATTGTTGAACGGCAGCATCGAGAGCACGTCGCGCTTCGTCAGGATCCCGGGATTGTAGGTAAGATCGGCGCGGATCGAACCGCCGTTGACGATCGCGACGTCCGCGCCCGCGGCTTCGCGGTACGCGTCGGCGATGAAGTTCCCGATGTTCGTCTCTTTCGTCCGGTTCGAATACGAGAGCGCGTCGAGCACGACGCCCGTGAATCCGACCGGTTCGGCGAGCTTCGTCAGCAGATCGCGATACTTGTCTATGATCGGCGTGAATTCGGGCGCGTCGGCGATCTGATCGGTCACCGGAATGACCTCCCAATCGATGCTCAGCAATCTCTTCGACGCCCGATCGAAATTGAGGTTGAATTTGCCAAGCTCGCGCGCATCCGCGGTCATTTTGAAGATCGGAGTTCCGTTCGAGCTTGACTGCAGCAGAGTGTGTTCGTGCCCGCCAAGTATCAGATCGAACTGCGCGCAGCCCGCAAGCCGCTTATCCTGCGCCATAGAAAGATGCGTCAATCCGATGACGGCGTTGACCTTTTCCTTGCGGCGAAGCTGTTTGACGAGTTTCTTCGCTTCGGCGCAAAAATCCGTGACCTTCAGGCTTTCTTCCATCGACGATGTCTCTTTCGTTTCGGGCAGAAGAAATCCGACGATTCCGACCTTGACGCCGCCGAAATCGCGAACCAGGTACGGCGGCGTGTCGGCGAATCTCTTGCCGGTCTTTGAATCGATGACGTTCGCTCCGAGCCAGACGAACTTCGATTCCTTTATCCGGGCGAGAAGGTCGGCGGTCTTGATATCGAACTCGTGATTACCGAACACCGAAACGTCGAGCCCGATCGCGTTCCACGCGTCGATCATCTGCGCTCCCTTGTAGGTGCGCGTCTCGACCGAGGGCGACAAGGTGTCGCCGCCGAGCGTGAAGAGCGTGTTCGGATTCTCTTTCAGCGCTTGGTTCCGAAGGGTCATAAGTCGGGCGAACCCGGCGCGCTTGCCGCCCTCGACCGGCATGAACTGGTAAACGTCGTTGACGTGCAAGATCGTGACCCGTTCGATCTGGGCGGACGCGGCGATCGATGCTAAGATCGCGATCAGCGCGATGAAAATAGTTCTGCGAATCATAATTGTCATCTCCGGAAATTGTTGAATCTTATTCTGATTATATGCCCGGTCGGGCCTCGGGTCATATTTCGGCGTCGCTGAAATTTTTGATGACGCGGTTCGGCCCGATGTGGTAGTTTTGTTATGTTGAACACAGTTGTTCAATCTGCTGAAATATGAGCCGAGTAATGGAAGTGCCGACAATCCCGATGAACGAAGTGTCGATCGAATCGATACTTCTCGATGCCGATCTGTTCGTCAAATACCGATCGCCCGAAAAGGCTTTTCAGCTTTTGCGCGACGCCATAGAGCGCAGCCCGCGGTCGATCGCTCTGCGCGAAAAGATGCGCGACATTTGCATCAATCAGAAAAGCCTTGACGAAGCCGCGCGCCAGTGCCTGGCGCTCGTCAATCTTTACATCGGACGTGAAGACTTCGATCTCGCGTACGACAGGCTTCAGGAAGCCAAACTGCTCGATCCGCGGATCTCGGTCGCCCCCGGCCTTGAAGCGATCCGACGCGCTCGCCGACCCGAGTTCGCGGCGTCCCGCGACAAGACCCCGCAGAAGGTCCGGACCGACGTCACGTTCGCCGGAAATCTCGCGTATGTGGGCATTTTCGACGCCGTTCAGGTCATCGAGAGCTCAAAGATGACGGGCCTACTGGTACTCAAATCGGATCTTCATCTGGCCAGCGTTTCGTTCAACGAGGGGAAGATCGTCGATGCCGAGTGCGGCGGTCGCAACGGCGCGAAGGCCTTCCGCGACATCATCGAGATCGGCAACGGAACATTCGAATTCTCGACGTCCGAGACCGAATTCCCGGTCGTCATAACCGTTTCCAGCAACACCAATTTCCTGCTCGACATCCTTACCGAACTTGACAACGAAAGGGCGGAGAAACAGGGCCTTCGCAGCCTCGGCGGCGAGTTCTAGGATTCCAAGATTTCAGATTCCAGGTTCAAAGATTCAAGGTTCAAGATTCAAGGTTCAAGATTCCAAGATTCCAGGTCGCAGTGACTTGGGTCCTCAAATCTGACCGGCTCCTAATCTTGAAGCTGGAATCTGGAATCTGGAATCCGGAATCTCAAAACCCGGAATCCCGAACATGGAATCTGAGCGTTGACTTAATCACCCTAAACCAACAAAATATAGTGCTGAATTTCCCCGGGAAACACTATATTCGATGTTCAAACTCCAGCGTCTTGAGATCACCGGTTTCAAGTCATTTGCAGACTATACAGAAATCGTCTTCACCGGCAACGGCATCACCGCCGTCGTCGGGCCAAACGGGTGTGGAAAATGCGTTTCCGGCGACACGCTTGTGACACTTGCCGATGGGCGCGAGCGAACGATCGAGGAAATCGTCGAACAGGCTTTGGGGAAATGTCTGGTCACCGAGCAATTTGACGATGGTTTTCTCACGCGTGAAAATCCGGACTCAATTGAAGTTCTCACGCTTGACCTTGAAAGCCTGAAGATCGTCAAACGTCCCGTTTCCGCTTTCGTAAGGCGCGAATCAACGGAACTGCTGCTCCGCGTGAAGACACGCTCCGGGCGTGAGATAACCGCTACCCCGTATCATCCCCTTTTCACACTCGAGAACGGACAATTGCGGACTCTGCGTGCCGATGAGCTTCGCGAAGGATTGCCGATCGCCGTGCCACGGCAGTTGCCGACATCGAGAGAGAGGAAGACGTATTCGGCCGCGGATTACCTCAACATCTTTCGGGAAACGCCCCGCGTTTTCCTTCCTTTCTCAGACGACTTGTACGACTGGTCCGATCGTGGTCGTGCACGGTTTAAGACATTGAAAAACTGGGCGGCGCAAGCCGCTGTCCAAATGCGCGCGCCAAGTCGCAACGGACTTGTTTCCGCTTGCGAGTCGATTCGGCAACTTGGAATGAACCCGGAAAATGCCGAGCCAGTTCTAAAAGTGATAGATCAATTGGCGACGTCGGATATTTTCTGGGATGAAATAGTGTCCGTCGAAGAGATCAAGCCTTCGTCCCGTTGGGTTTATGATCTCTGCGTCGACGGCACCCACAATTTTGTCGCCGGGAATATCATCGTCCACAACAGTAATGTCAGTGAATCGATAGCCTGGGTTCTTGGCGAGCAGCGCGCGAAGGCGCTTCGCGGATCGGAGATGAAGGACGTCGTCTTTCAGGGAACGCGGGCGCGAAAGCCCTCGGGGATGGCCGAGGTCGTGTTGCACCTCGTGCGCGACGACGAGATGGCGTTCATCCACGACGAAGAGGACCTGAGCGGCATCGACGAGGCGATCTCCGAACTTGACGAGAATGCGGTCAACATCGACGAGTTCGAGGCATCGCAACCCGAAGACGCTCCGGTCGAAATCGCTGCGCCGGAACCGGCCGTCGAGAACGAAGAGATCGCGCAGGCCGCGCAGGTCGGCTCGGCCCAGATCGTCGAGAAGAAGATCAAACCGAAACGCCATTGGCGTCCGCGCTCTTTCGCGCTCGATTTTGCCCCGGGCGAGGCGATCGCCGTCACGCGCCGCCTCTATCTTTCGGGCGAGAGCGAGTATCTGCTGAATGGCAAGACTTGCCGTTTGCGCGACATTCAGGACCTTTTCGCCGGGACCGGTCTGAGCGGATCGCACTATGCGATCATCGAGCAGGGCCGGATCGGGCAGATCCTGTCGGCGAAGCCTTCGGACCGCCGCAACCTGATCGAAGAGGCGGCCGGCATCAGCAAGTTCCGGACGCGGCAGCGCGCCGCCGAAGCGCGTCTCGAATCCGCGAAGTCGAATCTCAACCGGATTACGGACATTGTTTCCGAGATCGAAAAGCAGGCGAACTCGCTCCGCCGTCAGGCGGCTAAGACGCGCCGCTACAAGATCCTTCGCGAAGAGTTTCGGGTGCTGCTGAAACAGCTTTTCACGGCCGAAGGGCGCCATCTTTCCGAACTTGCCGGACAGCTTCAGGCGGAGTTGAAGAAGGCGGGCGAAGGCGAACGCTCGATCCAAACGCAGGTTGCGGCCAAAGAAGAAGCGTTCCGCGAAGCGACGCAAAAGGCCAGGACCGCCGAGGAGAGCCTCGCCGAGATCCGCCAGAAACACGCCGCGAACGCCCTCGAGCGCGACCGCAACACGCGTGAGCGCGCCTATCGGCTGGAACAGATCGAAAGCCTCAAGCTTCGCGCCGCGGTGCTTGAGAACGAGACCGAGACGGGCGCCGCGCGACTCGCCGAGTACAAGACCGAGATCGACCGGCTTCGGAAGGACGAGCAGAAGGAGCTTGCCGAAGCCGAAAAGGCGGTTGGCGAACTCAAACTCGCCGAAGAAAAGTATCGCAAACGGCTCGACGGCGTCCGCGGGATCGAATCGCGCCTTGAAACCGTTCGCAACGAGGTGATCCAGCACACCGCCGCGGTCGAACGCTTCGCCGAGGTCACGCGCAATCTCGAACATAACCTGGAACGGCTTGCCGAAAGATCCGAAGGCCTCGTTCGCGAAGGCATCCGCGCGCAGGAAACGCTCAACGACCACGCGGCGGACGTCGAACGGCTGGCGACCGGTGTCAAGGAAAAGCGCGAAAAGATCGCCTCGCTCTTTGCCGAAAAACAGACCCTGATCAACAGCTCGGCCGCAGCGCGGTCAAAGCTCCAGTCGGCGGAGCGCGAGTTGAACGATCTGCGCGGCGAATACACTCGCAAGAAGAACCGCCTCGAGACGCTCCGCGAGCTCGACGAAAAGCGGGCCGTTTATGCGCCCTCGGTCCAGAAGCTTTTCGCTGACCAGAACAAGATCGGGGTCGCGTTCAAAGGCACTCTTGCCGATCGGTTGGCGGTCGCCGAGCGTGCCGAAAAGGCGGTCGAGAATCTTTTCGGGACCTATCTTCAAACCGTGCTCGTCGGAACCGCCGAGGATGGCCGAAAAACCGTCGCGTATCTTGCGGCCAACAATCTCGGGCGGATCGCGGTCCTCGTTTGCGGGGATCTCGCCGACGGGAGTGCGAAACCATCGAACGAATCGGACCGCATCGCCGACTTGATGGGAGTCGGCCCCGGACTCCGCGCGCTTCTTTCGGAGGTCTTCCCGCGCGAGATGAACGCGCGTCTTGTCGGGTCCGCTGCGGATGAAGACGTCGACGGACCGGCGGTTGACGAACGCGGAGACATCTCGTTCGGCGGAAAACTGTTTGTCGCCGGAAGATCGAACGCCGGCGAGAAGAACGCCTCGTTGCTCGCTTTCAAGCGCGAACTCCGCGAATTGGAATCGGCGATCGAAGCATCGCGCGCGATCATCGAAGAAGCCGAATCGAATGTCGCCGCGGCCCGCAAGGAACTGTCCGACTACGAAGAGAGCCTCGTCGATCTGCAGTCGCTTATCGTACAGGTCGAGCGCGACCTGCTGGGCCTCGAGATTCAAGAGAAAACCGCGCGACAGGAAACCGAACGAGCTGAGCGGCACAAACGCGTCGTCTCCGAAGAAGCCGCGCAGATCGAACGCGAGACGCTCGATCTGCGGACGCGTCGCGAGCAGGCGGTCGAAAGCGGCAAAAAGGCCGAAAGCGCACGGATCGCCGCCGAAACCAGATTTGTCGAGATCTCGCGCGAGCTTAGCGAGGCACGCGCCGGAACCGATGCCGAGAACGTCGTCCTCAATGAAAAGCGGACGTTCGCGGCAACCAGCGAAGAACGGCGAAGATCGGCACAGAACGCATTGCGCCGTGTCGAGAATGAGTCGCGCGAATACGAATCGCGCCGTTCGGCGCAACTCCGCGAGCTCGAGGAGACCAAGGAGAAGCAGCGCGAACTTTTGGAGTCGATCTCCGTCATCGAACGATCGATCGCGGCCGGCGAAAATACGCTCGCGGGCGAGGAGAACGAACTCGCGGCGGCATCCGAGCATCTTACTGACGCGCGAGAGGCGGCCGACACGATGAGTTCGGAGCTTGCGGAGCTCAACAAGAATGCGGCCGAGGCGCGCAACGCGCGCGCGGCATTCGAGATCAGGCAGACCGAGGCGGTCACGAAATTGAGGCATCTGAACGAGAACTGTTCGCACGAGCTGAATCTTTCGCTCGCGGAACTGATCGAAAGCGAGGAGATCGACGTCGATTTCGAGCTCGACGACGCCCGCGGCCGCGTCGCCGAGCTGCGGGAACGGCTCGAGAACTTCGGCGCGATCAACATGCTCGCGCTCGAAGAATTGAGCGAGGCCGAAGAGCGCTTGCTCTTCCTGACGTCGCAGCGGCAAGACATCATCGATTCGATCAAGGCGACCGAGGAGGCCTTGCGCGAGATCAAGGAGCGCTCGCGCGATCGTTTCAAGCAGGCCTTTGAGGCGATCAACGCCAATTTCAGCGAGTTCTTTATGGAACTGTTCGGCGGCGGGCGCGGCGAGATGACGCTTCAGGAGGCCGAAGACATTCTTGAGGCCGGCATCGAAGTCGTCGCGCAGCCTCCGGGCAAGCGCCTGCAGAACATCTTGCTGCTTTCGGGCGGAGAGAAGGCAATGACGGCGATCGCGCTCGTGATGGCGATCTTCAAGTACCGACCGTCGCCGTTCTGTTTGCTCGACGAGGTCGATGCCCCGCTCGACGATGCCAACGTCGGCCGATTCGTAGACAAGATCGCGCAAATGGCTGAAAAGACACAGTTTATAGTCATCACGCATAACAAGCGGACGATGGAAGCGGCGCGCGCGCTGTATGGCGTGACGATGCAGGAAGCGGGAGTTTCAAAAGTTGTTTCGGTCAGATTCGAATAGATCAAATACGTTCCTGACGTTCCTGATCATCGCTCTCGCGACGGTCTCGGTCTTCGGGCAGACATCGAAAAAGCCCGTCAAGAAGACGACGCGGCCGGTACCGGTCACGAGCCAGACGCCCGTGACCGAACCGGCGCCGGACAAGACCGAACCGTCGAAGCCGCCGCTGAAGAAGAATGACCGGCCGGCCACACAGCAATCCGGCAACGGCGACGCGGCTGCGTTCAAACCGAACTATTTCTACGAATTTTCTCAGCCGAACTTCATCGTCTCGAAGATCGCGATCGAACACGACGAGTCAGGCAACGGACGGATCGAGATAATGAAAAAGGATTGGTCCGAGCCGGATTCGGACCCGATCAAGCTATCGGAAACGACCCTTTCAAAGATCCGTGCTGCTTACGACGCGCTCGATTTTCTCAATTCCTCGGATAGCTACCAATACGAGAAGGACTACTCGCATCTCGGAAACAACAGGTTTCGCCTCGTGCGGGACGGAAAAGAGCGAGAGGTCACGTTCAATTGGACCGAGAACAAGGACGCGAAGGCGCTGATGGACGAGTACCGGAAGCTCGCGAATCAGTTCATATGGATCTTTGATATGAACGTCGCGCGCGCCAACCAGCCGCTCGACGCGCCGAAACAAATGGAGGCCATCGAGAGCTATTTCAGCCGCGGAGAGCTCTCCGACCCCGCGCAGTTGATTCCATACCTCAAGGAAGTCTCGCTCGACGAGCGCATCCCGCTGATTGCCCGCAACCGGGCCACAAAGCTGATCGCGACGATCGAGAAGGAAACAAAAAGTAGAAAGTTAGAAAAGTCCGGCTTGAAAACCGGACTTTTGGCAATTACCTCACACTCGGAAACAATATCTTACCGGACGTAGGAACTCGGCAGCGGTAGATCGGTTGCATTGCCGAATTGCGTGATTTGCGTTGAACCGAAAAAGGACAAGGCGGTGTACCAGGTTCCCGACGGCGGACGAAATATGGACGCGTCAAATTTGCCGTCCCCGTCGTAGTCGCCCGGGACCGGGATATCGCCGGCAGCACCGAGCTGAATCGTATAGAACGAACCATCCTCGCTGCGCCGGATATACCACTTGCCTTCCGAGGGACGCCACACGGCGATGTCGGAGCGGCCGTCGCCCGTATAATCGCCCGGGACCGGTTTGTCAGTTGATTGGCCGAATGTCTCGACGACTACGGTTCCGGTCGAGCTCCGACGGATCCACCACTGACCGCTGGCCGGGCGATAAACTGCCACATCCGCGATCGAGTCGCCGTCATAATCCGCGACAACGGGCTTGTCGGTCGACGCTCCGAATGGCTGTACTATCGTACCGGCGGCAGTTTGGATGAACCACCATCCCAACGATGGACGGTAAAGCGCGGCATCGGCCTTGCCGTCACCGTCAAAATCCCCGGGGACCGCAATATCCGTTGAGATTCCTAACGGAAACGCGTAAAAAGTGAAATCCTCGCTGCGAAGGATGTACCACGTTCCCGTTGAGGCCCGGTATGTCGCGACGTCAGTGATTCCGTCGCCCGTCCAATCAGCCGGAACCGGCGTATCCGTAGATGCCGCGAACGTATGCACGATATTGCCGGCGCTGCTACGATTCAACCACCATGTCCGGTCGCTTGATCGGAAGATCGAAATATCGGTCTGGCCATCGCCGTCAAAATCAAACGGTGCCCGGAAGCTCGCCAGGTTTCCGTTCCTAAGCCGCGCGACCCCGAATCTGGCGGTCCCGTTCGCATTGCCGAAAACGCTGAATAATCCGCCGATCACGATCGATTTGGTCGACTGAAGCGCGATCCCCTGAACGCCGCCGTCCGGGGAAGAAACCGGGGCAAACGTCGGATCGATCGACCCGTCGTCCAAGATCCGGACTATGTGCCGCCGGGAAACATTCTGATAGCCGGAGAAGTAGCCGCCGACAAGAATCCGCCCGTCCGGTTGCAATGTCGTCGTGACCGGACTGCTTCCGGTGAATCCCGAACCGACACTGAACGAACCGTCGAAGGTCCCCGACGAACTAAGCCTGGCTAATCCGGCGCTCGCGAAAGTGCCGTAACCGTTGAACCAGCCGGTCGCGATAATCTTTCCGTCTGAAGGCTGGATGTCGATGTCGTAAACCGTCCCGCTGAAACCGGTCCCGCCGTTCGTCATGAACGGCACGTCGATCGCCCCCGTCGAGGTCAGGCGCACCAGATTGTTCATTCCGGCGACTCCGTTGAATTCGTTGAAGTATCCGCCGACCAAGATCTTTCCGTCAGGTTGGACCAAGACTTTTTCAACGCCGCAATTGCACGGCGCTCCGGTTGCAGTAAATGTATTGTCGATAGTTCCGTCCGAATTCAGCCGAGCGATCCGATTGTGGCCGAAGACGCCGTTCACGGCGGCGAAAAGCCCGCCGATGACGATTTTCCCGTCGGCTTGGACCGCGATCGAGTGAACGCCGCCGGTACTTGTTGAGAATGTCCCGTCAACACTTCCGTCCGGATTGAGGCGGGTCAAACCCGGGTTCGCGACCCCTCCGAAGCTGTTGAAGCTCCCGCCGACCAGTATCTTGCCGTCCGGTTGCAGCGCGATCGCGTTGACTTCCATATCGACGTCAGCTTCCCCTTGTCCCGGAAAAAAGCTAGTGTCGGTCGTTCCGTCAGGATTCAACCGTGTCAACCGCTGACGCAGTGCCGAATTTGCACCGTAAAAATTACCTCCGATCAGGATTTTGTTATCCGGCTGGACAACGACCGCGTGAACCGTTCCCGGAGTTCCGATGACCGGTTCAAAATCGGCGTTGACCACGCCGGTAGGTAAGAGCCGGCAAAAGGCAAGCTGTGATTTGCCGCGGATGACCGTGAACCCGCCCGCGACGAGAAGGTCATTGCTTTGAAATCCGATCGCATTGATCAGGCCATTTGTTCCCTGTTCGACGGAAAATGACGGATCGATCGAGCCGTTGACGCTCGACAAACGAGCTATGGTATTCCGTTGAACAACGCCGTCGTCGAAATACGCGGACATTCCGCCTGCGAGAATTCGGCCCGCGGAATCGATCGCCAGGGCGGTGATGGGTTGGGCCGCCGTCATTGCGGAAACGAACGAGGCGTCGCGCGATCCGTTTGCATTCAACCGCACCAATCGGTTCGCCGGCGTTCCATTGAAAGTGTCGAAAACGCCGCCGATGACGATCTTCCCGTCGGCCTGGACGACGATGTCCGCAACTCCGTTCGATAGGCCGGTCCCGCCCGCAACCGTGAACGCCGAATCGAAGCTACCGTTCGAGTTCAGTCTCGCCAATCGTGGAGCCGCATTCGAGCCGACCTGAGTGAACGGCCCGCCGACAAGGATCTTGCCGTCAGTCTGCAATTCGATCGTTCTCGTCGAATTGTTGAACCCGCCGGAAAGATTCGTGTTAAACGTGGAGTCCAGAGTTCCATTCGCGTTGAGGCGAGCGAAATAACCGACCGGAACACCGTCGTAGGCGGTCATGTTGAAACCGCCGATGAGAATCTTCCCGTCAGGCTGAACCGCGATGTCGTCGATCTCGCCGCTCGGTCCGGAACCCGGAACGAGGCCAATGAACGAAGCGTCAAGAGATCCGTCGGGATTGAGCCGCGCCAAACCGGAGCGAAATTCTGTCGGACCGGTGTCTCCGAACGTGACAAAGCTCCCGCCCACAAGTATCTTGTCATCCGCTTGGACGGCGATCGCCCTCACCTCACCGCCGCACCCAACCGTGTTGAAACCGGCGCCACGGCCTATATTGAACGTCGGGTCAAGCGAGCCGTCCGCGTTCAAGCGCGCGACGCAGTTGTAAGACCGGCCGTCAACAACGCTGAAGTTTCCGCCCAAGATGATCTTTCCGGTACTCTGGCGCGCAAAATCATTGACAGCGCCGTTCCGCCACGCGACTCCGGCATTGAACGCCCGATCGAGGACGCCATCGACGCCGAATGCCGAGAAAGAAGCCATCAAAACAAGAACGATTCCCGCAATCCTCATAATTCATCTCCTTATCTGAAGGTTGGTTCGGATGGACGGAAGCGGTTCGCCGGTTCCGAATCCGTGGTCGTAAACATATTTCTTGACTTTGGCCGGAAAGTCCTCAAAATAGACTTCAAAAGTTCTCAGAATTTCTCAAAGGCCGATCATGATCGAGCTTCTGGACATCAACGTTGTCGAATTTGGCCTGTTTCGTCTTGACGTTCAAACTCGCCAGCTTACGCGGCGGGTGACGGGAGAAAGGATACCGTTGTCGCCAAAGGCGATGGAGGTCTTGATTTGCCTTGCGAAAAACGCGAACGAGGTCGTTTCGAAGGAACAGCTTCTCGACGAGGTCTGGAACAATGTCTTCATCGAAGAGGCGAATCTGTCACAAACCATCTTCGTTCTGCGAAAGGCGCTCGGCGACGAATCTAAGAACCCAGCCTACATCCTGACCGTGCCGAACCGCGGCTACCGGTTCATCGCCGATATTGCGCGGGTTGCGGAAGCGAACGCGTCCGCGGCGGCCGGGCCTTCGCACGTCCAAGCCCGGCCCGTGGAAAAGCCGTTCTTCCGCACGACGCTGGCCTATATTCTGATCGCATCGCTCGTGCTGTTCACCGCTATCGCCTTTGTCTTCTTCGTTGTCGGTTCTCGGAAACGCGAAATGCCGACCGGTCCGACCGCCGTCGCCGTCCTTCCGTTTCGGAATCTCGGCCCGGCAGACGACGACTTTGTCGCGGCGGGTCTGTCGGAATCGACGACGACGAGGCTTTCCAACCTGAAGAACGCAGTCGTCCGCCCTATGGCTTCGACGCTGAAGTATGCGAATGCCGCGGTCGATCCAAAGGTCATCGGCAACGATCTCGGAGTCGAGATCATCGTCACGGGAAGCATCCAGCGCATCGGTGATTCTATCCGCGTCAGCACCCAGGTAATCCGTGTCGCCGACGGTGCCGCTTTCTGGGGACGCATCTACGATGATCGGTTCCGGTCGCTCTTTTCAATCCAGGATCGGATGTCGCTCGATCTGGCGGAAGCGATTGCCGCGAATCTCACGCCTGACGAACGGGCTCGGATCGCAAGGAACTATGCGTCCGATCCGGATGCGCAGCTCCGCTATTTTCAGGGGGTTTTCCTGTGGAACAAGCGAACGCCGCAATCGCTCGAGGCGGCGATAATCGAGTTTCGCAAGGCAATCGAGACCGAGCCGGGTTACGTTCACGCCTATGTCGGTCTCGCGAATTGCTATGCGGTACTTTCAAATTACGGCGCGGAGAAGCCGACGGTCGCGAACCCAAAAGCGCGCGAAGCGATCGACACCGCGCTTCGCATCGATGAGAACAATGCCGAGGCGTACGCGGTCCGGGGCACGATTCAGGCTTACTATGACTGGGATTGGAATGCCGCGGGCGAATCGTTCAGGCGCGCGGTCGAGATCAATCCGAACTATGCGACGGGTCAGCAATGGTATGCGGAGTACCTGTTCGACATCAAGCGGTACGACGAGGCATTCGAGCGTTACAAGACGGCGATCCGGCTCGATCCGCGCTCACCCACGATCCGGACGTCCTATGCTTCGCGGTTTCTATTTCTTCGCGATTTCGACAAGGTCATTGAACTGATGCAGCTTGTGCACGATATCGACGGGAATTATGGTTACGCGTATTTTCATCAGGGACTTGCTTACGAGCAGCTCGGCCGCGAGCGTGAGGCGTTCGAGTCATTTGTAAAACTGATGCGGCTGATGGGCGAACCGGAAGAATGCGCGAAGGAAGCGGAAGGGGCGTTCGAGCGCGGCGGCCTGAAGGAATACTGGAGGGTTCGGCTCGATCAGTTGTTGACCCGACCTCACCTCAGGAACTTTCCGCCGAACGGGATCGCGTCGGTATTCGCGCGAAACGGCGACGCCGAGAAGACGATCGAATTTCTCCAAAAAGGCATCGAGGAACACGACCCGTGGATGGCCGGCCTCAGCCACCCGCTCTATTTCGAACTTGTCAAAGACGACCCAAGGTTCCTTGCGATCGTCCGACGACTGAACTTTCCGCAACCGTGACCCGCGCCGGCCGATCAACGAGCTGTCAGCCAAAAGTTATCAGATGACAGCCGATGTTTGAAACATCTCGGCGTGGGAGAACTTCCGGAGCGCCGAATTCGATCGTGACCTGCCCGCTTGCCAAGAATCAATTAGCAGAGATCGTGTGTTTTCGATTCGTTTTGTCCGCGCCCATTCGTGGCAGATCTGGGCCCTCCGCGTCATTCGATGGCCGCGAAATCGATATCCCTGCGCGCGTCGTTGACGAAGACCACGCGCGTCGGTTCGTCGATACGGAAACGGCGGCTCGTGACCGTAATGACAAATGTCTCGCCGACGGGAACGTCTTCGAATACATAATTACCGAACGAGTCCGTGACCGTCGTCCGGACATTTCCCGCAGTGTCCGTCAGGGAAACGCGGGCATTCCGGATGCCGACTTTGCCATTCGTCACCCGCCCGCCGATCGAGACGTTGGCGGCGGTCGGCGCGAAATCGGAAATGATCGCCGCGCTTCGGGCCGGGATGGTCACGACGATGTTGCCTCCCGAAACCGTATGGGTGCCGGCCGGGGCGAACGAACTCACGTCCAGCGCGTCGCGCAAGATCGTCCCGTCAGTAAAAAACGCGCCAACCGGGATCGTCGCCGTATTCGACGAGCCGCCGTTGTTCATAACGACGATTATCTTCTTGCCGGCGTCGGTCCGAGCGAACGCAAACGTGTTGTTATCGGTCGTCGAAGCGGTCGTATCTCCCATCAAAAGTGTTGTGAACGCGCCTGTCCGAAGCGCCGGATAGCCGCGCCGCAAAGTTCCGAGCGTCGCGTAAAACCCGACGAGACCGGTATCGACCGGTCCGTAGATCGCGGCGCTGCCGGTTTCGTCCGCCCACGGATAAGGGGCGCGGTTGTACGGGTCGTCCTCCGGAAACCCTCCGGGACTGTTCGCCAGCGAAGGGGCATTGATGCCCGCTTCATCGCCGTAGTAAACCATCGGCGCGCCGAGGTAAGTGAACTGGAAGACGGCTGCAAGCTTGAGCCTTTCCTTGGCTTCGGCGTTCGATTCAAAGCCGTTCTTGAGCGCGTAAAGCGCCCGGTTCGTATCGTGCGAATCCAGCAGATTGAGCATTGCCAACTGCGCCGGCAGCGGATAGTCCTCGCGGATCGCCAGCATCGCCCGGTTGAACTGCGACGGCGTCAATCCGACGATCTTGTTGGTTCCGTTGTTGTCGTTGTCCTCCCAGTCGAAACCGCGCGCGAATCCGAGGACATTCTTCCGGAAACGATAGTTCATCACCGAATCGAGCTGATCGCCCGCAAGATACTGGCTCGCATCCGCAAATATCTCGCCGATCAGCGGACCGTCAGATTTGTACGATTTCGCAAATCCCCGGTATTCGTTCCACCATTGATGCGAGATGTCGGTCGCGACATCGAACCGCCAGCCCGACGCGCCCCGGTCGTACCAATACTGGGTCACGTTGGAAGTAGGCGTCCGGTAAATGAAATCCTTTACGGCCGCGTTCTCGTTTAGCACCGGCAAGCCGCCAAATCCGAACCAGCCCTCGTAATCGGTAAATGCGCACGGCGCGTTGCCGTTGTAGAAATTGAACCAACCGCGGTACGTCGAGGCCAGGCTCTCGCAGGCCCCGAGCACCGGCGAACGGCCAAAGTAGTCCATATACTCGCTGTCTTGCGACATATGGTTCCAGACGCCGTCGAGGATGATTCGCATTCCGCGCGCGTTCGCGGCGGCGACCAGCGATGCGAATGCCGCGTCGCCGCCGAGTTCGGGCGCGATGCCAAGGTAGTCGTCGGTGTCGTACCGGTGATTGGAGCGGGCCTTGAAGATCGGGTTCAAATAGACCGCGTCAAATCCGAGGTTCTTGATGTAATCGAGTTTGTCCTCGATACCGCGAAGGTCGCCGCCGTAGAACTGCGAACCGTACGCATTGTTGTTGCCCGTTGCCCGGGGATCGACCATTTGCGTGTTCCACGTCGTTTGTATGATGTTCGACGAGGTCGGCGCGCCGTACAGAGACGGACAGCCCGTCGTGTTTCCCGGACGGCACCAGTCGTTGGTGACGTCGCCGTTGCGAAACCGGTCGGGAAAGATCTGGTAGACGGCCGAATTCTGCAGCCACGATGGCGTCGTGAATGCAGCATCGAACACCGTCAACTGAAAAGCGTTGAACGGCTCGCCAGCGGTTGCCGCCCCGTCGCCCCCCTGACCGAGATTGTCGTGATCGTTCGAAAACGCGTCGCTGTAGAACGCCGTCGCGCTTCCATCGACGACTCGGAACTTGTAGTAGATGACCGAAGGGGTCGCAGGTGCCGCGTAGTTGATCGACCAGATGTCGTAGGTCGTCGGGCCTTCGGTGCGATTCTCGAGAAAACTCAACGGATACTCGACCGCCGGATCGGTCGTGTCCGTCTGCGGGTTGTATTTGTAGACCTTGAGATAAACTGCTGAAACATCGAGGAGATCGGTCCGGAACTTCAGATTGACGGACGATCCGGTCTGAACCGCGCCGAACGGCGAGCGGTAGTAGCTGTCGAATGTGTCGTGTTTCAGCCCGAGATACTGAATATTGTCGGTGCTGATGGTCTGGTCAAGCGAGAAGGGCTTGGTCGACGTCGTGTCCGCCGTATTGACCACGGCGTAGTAACGATTCCAGTTTCCGGGAGTGTTGCCGCCGGCATTGCCTGACGGAACCTGGCCATAGATGAATCCGCCGCCCGAACTGAGATAGGCGGAGAACAGGAACGAAGAGGGTCGGCCGCCACCCGTGATCGTCGACCAAGGGATCGAGAACTCGCGCACATTGCCGGCGCCCGACGCATAGGTTCCAAAACCGCTCGCTCCGAAGTTCCAGCCGTTCGCCCCGTTCGCGGATTGGTAATCGCGGTATCCATCCTTGAAATAGGCCCGAAAATCGGCACGGAACGGCAGCGTCCCGATCGCCGTCGAATCGTAATTGAGCGCATTGAGCGTGCCGTTGGCGTTCGTCCCGCCGTTTGGGGGCGAAACCGGATTGCGGTCGATCGCGATCACCGCGCCCTCGGCGAGGTTCGCGTTCGTGACGGCGACGTATAGGTTCGTGTCGTTCCAGGTCACGTACCACGTCTGTCCCGAGCCCGTCGTCATCTGATTCTGTCCGTCGACGTGCGAGCCGTACTCGCCGGCCCCGATCACGCCGTTGACGGTCGGAGTGTTGAACTGGGCGGTCGCGCAAATCACCAGAAAGAAGATGCTGGCAACGGCACAGATCGACCTGAACGCGTTCACATTCATCGTGTTGTTCTCCTCGAGCGAAACTTTGTTTGGATTCGCACCAAAGTTAAACGGAAACATCGGAAAAGTCAAAGAACGAGGGTTTTCGATTTTGGATTTTGGATTTTGGAATCTGGAATCTGGAATTTGAAATTTGGAATTTGGAATTTGGAATACCGCCTACCGTTTCTTATTGAGTTGGATCCCCAAGCCAAGGAGCGTCAGGAAAAGCTGGAATGCAAGATCAAGGGCATTGAAAAGAAGCCAACCGACGGCGCCGACTGGCCGGAGTTGGTCCGGTCGTACCGACCCGCGTGACGGGCCGATCACGAGATCGATGTGCGATCCGTTCAGCGTCATTGAAACAAAATCCCAAGGGGCGAACCTCGGCATCGCGAGGCCGATTCCCAAGAACTCCCCGAAAACGAACAGCGAAACGATCGCCAGGGAGACGGCGATCCTGAGCCGGAAAGACCAGACGGTCTCCGTCGGACGCACGCCCATCCCGGCCAATGTCCCGGTCATCAGACCGGCCAACATTCCTTGGATCACCGGAGCGAACCCGACGTCCCAACGGAGCCATCCGATGACCACACCGACCACAACGGTAGCCACCAAAGCCGCGCCCGTTCGCATTTGGCCGCCCGACTCACTCCTTGGTGTCTTTCCCATAGAACGGTCCTCGGATGAACGAACACTGTGCCCTTTGAGGCTAACTCAGGTCGTTTCACATTTACGGTCGGGAGGGGTTGCTTGCGCCCGCGTAAGAGTTGGGCCGGGCCGACTCGGCGTCCACTCTCAACTCTGCAGAATTCCTCCGGGTTGAGTCCGGGAAAAAACTGGCGGGCGCACGCAACCCTTCCTGACTGCGAATGGGAAACGAGTCGAGCCACAGACAGCGGCTTGTTTCAGTCCTAGATCAATCGCAAACATCGTGAATCCCGGACCGGCGATCGCTCCCGCGATCGGGCCCCC
>CAZARD010000029.1:0-22502 GCA_964487505.1 uncultured Blastocatellaceae bacterium
TATGTATGCCCTTTTAGCTTTGTTATCAGCACTAATTGCGGCAGGATCGTTTTACTATTTTCAGGCTAAAGACGGTGGTATGCTTTTCTTACTGCTTGGGATAGTTTTCTTGGTTCTTACCGGAGTTTTCGGTGTGATCTTCTTGTCGGGACGCGTCAACAAGACGGACGATATTCACATCACGGAATAGGGAATTCCGGCGCAGTTTTTCGTTTTATTAAGTTTCATTGAATTGGAGTTCAATTCTTGGAGGCTGTCGAATTGCGTTCGACAGCCTTCAACCTTTTGCCATCGGTCAAAGCGAGTCTTGAATGATCTGCGACAGCTTCCAGATCATCAGACTGCCCTCGTTGTCCGTCGCATAATGCACGACCGGCATATCGTCGACGGTGATCGCCAACGCTATTCGGCCGCGGCGGGTGTACGCAATGCCGACGTCGCTCCGCAAACGGTCGAGCGTTCCCGATTTCGACGCGATCGGAACCGTATCGAGCGCGTTGCGCCCGATCCCGTCCTTGTACTGCTGCCGCCGAAGCACGTCAAGCATATTCTTCGAAGCTTCGGCGTTCACGAGTTTCCCATTCTCGAGCATCTCGAGCAACCCGACCATATCCTTCGGCGTCGACATTCCGAGCCCAAAGTTCTTGATCACCGGATCGCTCGCGACCTTGCTGTCCTTTTCCGAACCAAAGATGCGCCTGATCGATTTCGTGTTGGCAAATCCGAGCGACTCCATTCGGGCGTTGACCGCATCGCTCGTGACACGTTCGAGCACGAGGTTTGTCGCCGTGTTGTCTGAGACGACTATCATCAGGTTGACCGCGGTCCGGAGATCGATCTTCGTGTTGTCCGAGAATTCGCCGAGGACTCCCGAGCCGCCGACCTTCTTCTCTTTTGTCAAGAGTATCTCGTCGGCCCAGTTGAGCTTCCCTTCCGAAACCTGAAAATACGTCTCGACCATTATCGGGAGCTTGATCGTGCTCGCGGTCCGCACGCGCTCGTCGCCGCGAAGCGAATACGTCTTTCCGGTATCGAGATTCTTCGCGTAGATCCAGATCTTTCCGCGAAAGTCCCTGGTCGCGTCGCGGACCCGATCATCGACCGGCACCGCTTGGCCAAGCGCAACGAACGGCAAAAGAAGGATAAATATCAGCAGCAGTTTATTCATCAGGAACCTCCGATATTCTGATGCGGCGTCGCATCAGAAAGTAGAAAACGATTCCGGCCGCAACTCCGAATCCGACGAGCCCGAGCTGGCGGTGATCGGTCTCGGCATCGCCGAGCGTCGCAAAGATCACGGTCAGCGCGAAACTCATCGGCGCGAGCGTGATCAGGACCAATATCGGCCAACCGCCGCGGATTCTGAACGGACGCGGAAGATCGGGCTCCTTGGCGCGCAGCACGATCAGGGCCAGAAACTCCAGAAACAACTCGGCGGAATAGAAAATGATGTTGATCACGACGAGGTTTCCGAACGGAAGGGCCGCAAACAAAGCGGCGATCGCGCAACAAACCACGAGCGCATTCGTCGGCACGCCGGTCTCGGGATCGGTCTTGGCAAAGAACTTCGGATACCAGCCGTCGGCGGCCATCGCGAACGGCAGACGCGATGCGTAAAGGACCTGCGAGTTGAAAAGGCTCCAGGCCGAAACGAGCGCCGCGATCGCGAGCAGCGTGCCGAGCCAAACGCCGCCGAGCGATTCGGCAAGCGCCGGAAACCCGGCCGTTTCGTTCCAAACCGAGGCGTCGGTCGAAACGCCGACGAGCGCGAAAACCGGAAAGAAATAGACCGCTACCGAAAGGCAAACCGCCGTGAACAATGCCCGCGGATAATTTCGGGTTGCGTCGTTCACCTCGGCGGCGTACGTCGAGACGTTGTCGTAGCCCGAGAAATTCCACATCACGGTCGACAATCCGATCGCGAGCACGCCGAAACTTATCTCCGATGAGAAGCCCTCGCGAACGGCCCGCCAAGAATTTTCGAATCCACCGGTATCGGAAGCGAACCCGAAATACGCGAGCATTGCGAACGGCAGGACGATGATCAGGATATTGAAAGTCGAATTGAAGCCGACGGCCCGCGCGCCGCGCCAGTTGAGCGCGAGCGCGAGCGCGATCACGAGCGCGGCCGCCAGCCAGCGCGCAAAGAACGTCGTCCAGTCGAGCGGTCCGTCGTCGGCCGGACGCAGAAACGGAACGAAGAACGATAAATAGTTGACGAACAGGACCGGAAAGATCGCCATGTTCACGGCCGTGTATAGACTCGTCCACCAACCTTCCTGAAAGCCCCAAAAATCGCCGAGCGCACGCTTGACCCAAATGTAGTAGCCGCCTTCGACCGGCATCGCGCTCGAAAGTTCCGAGACCATCAGCGCGATCGGGACGCTCCACATCAGCGGCGTCAGAAGGATCAGCACGATCCCCCAGCCGGCACCGAGTCTTCCGATCAGCGATTCGATCCCGAACGCGCCGCCGCAGACCGTGAAGAAGATCACGCAGGTCAGCGATATGTAGTTTAGTTTTCGCTCTTCTTTGAACTCGATCGGATCCGCGATCTCCGCGCTCTCGTCGAGTGTCGTCGTCGTATCGATGGCAATGACCTCGGAGACTTGTTTCGGTCGTTGATTATACGGATTCCGCTCCGATTTCCGAAACCGGCAGTTTTTACCCATAAGCTTGCGCACGATTCCCCGAATTTGCGCGCGATGCTCCGAGATTTAGCCGTAAGTCGTTTGATTCGTGTAAATCGAATCGGGAACAAACGTTGCATATTTGGTTTTCGGGAGCGGTATCCGTATTACCGACAGATAATTGGGAGGACAAGACAATGAACATCAAAGCATTCAAATCATTAATGTTGTTGATTTTCGGCGTATTGTTGTTAGGCCAGATACAGGAGGTCTTCCCGCAGAAAGTTCCTCTTGAACCCGCATTCGTGGGTTCGACCCCGACACTTTATACCGAAAACAGCGCCTACGTAAAAGGAGAAAACGTTTCAATCCGCGGAGTGAACTTCCTGCCGTTCGAAATGGTTTCGGTCACGGTCAGGCGTTCGGATGAAGGAGCGATCCCGCTGGTTGAAACCGTTGCCGCGGACTGGACCGTGATAGCCGACGAGAACGGAACGATCCGGACCGAGTGGATCGCGAACTTTGAAGGAACAAGGTTTATGGTTACCGGAACCGGCACCGCGTCGAAGAAGACGGCTGAGATCGATTTCATAATCTTTGCGAGTTCGGCCGACCTTTGCCAATGCCGCAACGGCCCGCTGAACGCGCCAGTCGATTGCACCGGAGCGAACTGGGTCAACGGCAACTTGAATTCGAGCCAAGCGCATTACGTCGAGGGCGAATCGGTTCCCTACAGGATGGCGTTCACCGGCCTGACGCTCGATGCGCATTCGGTAACGATCGAATTCGACTCGACACAATCCGCAAAGCACGCGATCGACTATCTGACGACGTTCAATCGTACCGAAACGACCGCAAATCCGTGCGGCAGCGTTGCAAGCTGCAATGTTGCCGTATACACATCGTGGGCGATTCCGCTCGATCCGATGGTGAGAAATGGATTTGACGGAATCCTCGGAACGGCTGACGACATCACTCAGATCCCGGGCGAGTTCCGTTTGTTCGGCGGCACGATTACCGGCGTCTCGGCTTACTCAATGACCGGGGACTTCACCGGCAGCAGCCAGACGCGGATCACCATCTCCTTCACGGCATCGGTCAGCGATCCGATCCTGGCCTGGGGCGGCCATATTTCGACCCGAGCCGATTGGGGCGCAAACAACTCGGCGATCGCCATCAGCGGTGCCCCGTACCACATGCGGCTGATCGATCTTGACGGCGGCGGCAATCAGGACCGCGGTCTGCAAAGCGGCGCTGTCTATTATCCGGGCAAGATCACGATCATCAAGGATGCCCAGCCGGACACGGCCGAGCCGTTCAGTTTCACGGCCGTCGGACCTTCGGTCTTCGATTTCATACTCGACGACAACGGGTCGAACACCGACACCTACTCGACGACGCAGGTCTTTTCAAACCTGACGAACTTCGGTTCGGCGAATACGGTGACTGTCACCGAAGCGCCTCCGTCCGGATATTCGTCGCTGACCGGGTTGACCTGCACGAGCGATCCTAACGGCGGTGGCGGAACGAACAACAACAACATCTCGATTCCGGGAAGATACGTTGAGATATTCCTCGAAGAGGGCGAGTTCGTTACCTGCACGTTCGTCAACACGGTGATCACGGCGGCCTCGGTCTCGATCGACGGCATGGTCCTTGACACTAACGGGCGCGGCGTTCCCAACGCCCGCCTCGTCCTGACGAACACATCGACAGGCGAGATGGTGACGACCCGCACGAGCGCGTTCGGTTACTACATATTCGAGAACATCACGAGCGGCGAAACGGTCGTGATCTCGGTTTCCGCCAGGGGGTTCGTTTTCAAGGTGCCGTCGATCTTAATGACTCCGACCGACAACACCACCAACGTCAACTTCCAGGCGCTCTCAAAGGACTAGTTCCGGAGATTGGAAAAGGGCGCGGGAAAAGTTCCCCGCGCCCTTTTTTCGTTTTGATCGAACTCAGAAATTCCAAGCTACTTGGCTCCGAAGCCGCGTGATGGAGCGTTCCTTCCCGAGGATCTCAAAAACGGCGATCATCGACGGGCCGACGGCGACACCGGAAAGAACGGCCCGCGCGCCGTTCATTATCACTCCGAGCTTTGTGCCCTTTTCCTCCGCGAACGCCGCGATCAACGAGTAGAGCGGGTCGTGCGTCCAGTCATCGAGCAATTCGAGGCGGTCGGCAAGCTCCGGCAGCCATCCGCGCAGGTCGGCGAACTTTTTCAGATTCTTGTCGATCGCCGCCGGATCGAGATCAAAGTCCTCGCTGAAATAAGCGCGTCCCTGCGACGAGAAATCCTTGAGCGTGAAGAACCGCTCACGAATGATATCGACCGTCGACTCGAACCACGCGCGATCGTCATCCTCATACTCTTCGCGCCAGAGCTTTGCCGCCTTGAGCTCGGTCTTGACGAGTGGAAGCAGATCGGCGATCGGCATCGTCCGGATGTACTCGGCGTTCATCCATATCGCCTTGTCGTCGGTCCAGCGCCGCGGATTGTTCGAATCGAAATTGAACGTCGCGTTCGACTGATGGATCCGTTCGAGCGAAAACTTCGCGATCAACTCCTCCATCGAATAGATCTCCCGTTCCTCGCCGGCCGACCAGCCGAGCAGCGCCAGAAAGTTTCTGAACGCGGCGGCAAGAAAACCGGCGTCGCGATATGTCGTCATCGACACGATCTCGCCGTGTATCCGCTTCGAGAGTTTCTTCCCGCCCGGGGCGAGTATCAGCGGCAAGTGCGCGAACCGCGGCGGTTCGGCGCCGAGCGCCTCGTAGATAAGGATCTGCTTGTGGGTGTTCGTCAGATGGTCCTGTCCGCGAATGACGTCGGTGATTCCCATCTCGATGTCATCGCAGACGACCGCGAGATTGTAAAGCGGATGCCCGTCCGATCGCAGCAGAACCAGGTCCTCGATCTCGTCATAGTCGCGCTCGAGCGATCCGTAAACCGCATCTTCGAAAGAAGTCTTCCCAGATGCCGGAACCTTGAGCCGGATCGCGAACGGCTCGCCGGCGGCCGCGCGCGCGTCGGATTCGGCCGGCGCGAGATCGCGATATTCGTTGTCGCGGAGATTCTTGACGCCCTGGTTCGCCCGCGCGCGTTCGACGATCGCTTCCTTGATGGTCTTGTCGCCCGCTTCCAACTTTGGCGTGAAATCGCGGTAGGCCTTGCCTTCGGCAAGCAGTTTCTGCGCTGCCGCGCGGTGTTTGGGCGCGTTGTCTGACTGGTAAACGATCGCTTCGTCGGGCGCGAACCCGAGCCATTCGAGCCCCTCGAGTATCGACCGCGTCGATTCATCGGTCGACCGCGCGATGTCGGTGTCCTCGATCCGGAGCAGGAACTTCCCGCCGACGTGACGGGCGTAAAGATAATTGAAAAGCGCGGTGCGCGCCGATCCGATATGAAGATAACCCGTCGGCGACGGGGCGAATCTAACTCTGGTCATAAATCTTGTTCTTCAGCCCGCGACCACGTTTCAGTCCCGGAGTCGCTCGGCGAGCGATTTCGGCGCCTTGGCGCGGTACGCCAGGCGCAAGGCGTGTTCGACGATCTCGGTCCCGACGCGATCTAGTTCGAAATGCGTCGCCCCCTTTGCGCCCCAATTACCGGGCACGGGCCGGACCGCCCCACCGTCGACGAAGAGCGATTGTTCGATCGGCGAAAGCGAGATCATCGCCAGCCTTTCTTCAATGTGAAGCGTGGCAAAGACCTTCTTCCGTATCCTGAACGATGTCAGGTGGAAATGCGGCGCTTCAATCGCTTCCTCGAACGCGAGCGCCAAATCGCGAAAATCATCGACTGTTACCATCGGCCTCAAAAACACGAAAAGCTATCAAACCGCAACATTTGATAGCTACATCCGCAATCACAAATCGCAGACCCAAAACTTAGATGGCGGAGACAACAGGATTCGAACCTGTGAAGGGCTTTTGACCCTTAACGGTTTAGCAAACCGCCGCTTTCAGCCGCTCAGCCATGTCTCCGCACGAGCGCTCGAAGCAACTCTTAATTCTAGCGGACGGGCAAACTTTGTCAAGGCTTGGCGCATCTTACCATTCGATTCGAGAACCGTCTTGCTTGACACGGTTGCGCATAGTGCAGAAAATATGCAGGTGTCCCGTTTTTGTCGCTCAAGGCGCTGAACCGAACAAAGGCACTTTGTTTTTTGATCAGGCTCCCCGTTAGCGTTGTCTAATGGAGCAGGTTTCGATGAATTTGTTCGCTACCCCGAAAATTGGGATCAGGAATCTGGTCGTCGGGATCGCCGTCTTTGCGGCGGTTTTGGCGTGCGCGGCCGAAAGCCACGCGAACGTTAACGGTTCGAAACGCGGCGGTCTCGGGATCATCAAGGGGTTCGTTAAAGATCAGTCCGGCAACCCGATCGCTGAAGCCTATGTTGTGATCACGAATGCCGGAACTTCGCGAATCGTAAAACAGGTCCGCTCGGCCGCGAATGGAAGCTTTCTCGCAAAGGTCCTTCCCGGAACCTACAAGATCCTCGCCGTCGCTCAAGGATTCAATCCGTACGTCATTTCAGAGGCTGAAGTAAATCGGTCGGGAGAGTTCGTCTATCGTTTCCAACTCGAACGGGCCGGCAGCGGCAACACGCTTCCCGAGAAAAAGACCGACCGAAATTCATCGAAGTGGAGCATCCGAGCGTCGGCGATCCGCAATTCCGTTTACCAGAATGTCGAGGGTTCGACGCCGGTCGACGACAATACGGTTGCGGATGTCGAGACGCAAAAGGACGGGGACCGAAGGCCGGGTCAGACGATAGTCGAGACATTTGGCGCGAGCCGCGACGGCGAGTCTTTCGGCGGCGTCAATTTCGCGACGCTTATCCCGCTAAATGAGCGCTCGGAACTCGTACTTGCCGGACAGGCAACGACCGGACGCAGGTCGCCGCAGCGTTTTGCGGCGGCATATACCGTTCGCCCGAATGATTCGCACCGATTGCGAATCGATACGAGCGTCGCGCGCATCGGATCGGTCGAGGTCGACGGCTCCGAGAAGCCGGTCAGCCAATTGTCGATCCAAGCGACCGACGAGTGGCGGGTCAAGAACGGCGTGATCCTCGTGCTCGGCTTCGATTATTCCCGGTTCTTGGGAGCCGGCAGCGATTTTTCGATCTCGCCGCGCCTTGGGCTGCAATACGATATCAACTCGCGAACGCGCGTTCGCGCCGGGTACACCAGCCAAACCGACGACCGCTCTTGGACGAAGGCTATCGAGCTTGAGGGTTCGACCGTCCTGATGCCGGAGCCGGTTGCCGTGACCGACATCGTGGTCGAGAACAACAAGCCGCGACTTAACCGGAGCAGCCGGTTCGAGTTCGGCGTCGAACGCATTCTCGATCAGAGTTCGACGGTCGAGGCGAACGCGTTCTTTGATCTGACGAACAGCCGGGGCGTCGGGCTGACGAATGTGCCGTTCGAATTCACGGTTGGCGATTTCGATGAGTTTGTGGCCAATCAGCAGGGCCGTTCCACCGGACTGCGGGTCGTTTATTCGCGCCGTCTGAACGGCATCCTGAGCGCTTCGGCGGGTTACGCGTTCGGAAGCGGCCAGAAGCTTTCGGAAAAGGCGCTGACGAATCCGGCGAAAGCGTTCGAGGACGCGTTGTTTCAGACGTTCTTCGGGCAGGTCGATGCCGCGCTCCGTTCCGGCACGCAGGTCAAGACGATCTACCGGTTGTCATCCAAAGCAACTGTCTTCGCGATCGACCCGTTCCGTGGCCGGATGATGATCTACGATCCCGGACTGAGCATCGTCGTCACGCAGAACCTGCCGACGCTCGGACTACCGATCAGGGCCGAAGCAACTCTCGATGCGCGTAACCTGCTTGACGTCCAATCGCGGGTGAACGGCGATGAAGGCGGGTTGCGGCTTTCGTCGCAACGCCGCGTCGTCAGCGGCGGAATCTCGGTTCGGTTTTAGTGCGATTCACGATTCATTTCTTGGACCAAAGCCCAGATTGACGAGGCTTTGGTTTTTTTGTGTCCAAAACTTTGGATGACGAAGCAAAAAACTGAAGAACGGATCGGGATGCAGACGGTCGCGACAGAGGAAAACAGGCAGTTTCGCCCACGAATTCGGGCCTAGACGCACCGCTTGCGATTGGAACGCGTTTTGCGTGAATTTCAGTTCGGCGAATTTGCTTTTCGAATGACGGGAAAGGTAGTAACAAGTTTGAGTTTGGTTTGGCTCGTGGCGGCGGTTTTGATGATCGCCGGCGGCGCGCTGAACCTAACTCAGCGCGCGACCCAAAAGCTTCCGCCGGTGGACGGCGTCGATTGGGTCCAGCACGCCGACGGCGGGATCTATGCCGAGGTCGTCCGTCCCGGTTACGCGGCGTCACGCGCGGGGATCGCGGTCGGCGACCGGCTGATCGGAATCGGGCTCGAGGGCGACAAGACCGACGAGATAACCACGCCGGCCGATGTCCAGATGTTCCTCGAAGCGGCCGGGGTCGGCGGCGGCCTGACGTACTTTTACCAACGGCCTTCGTATTCGTTCACGAACAATTTCTATTTCGCGGACCTAAAGAACATCGACAGCATTCCGCGCTGGACGGCGTCGACCGTGTTTGTCGGGATCGTCGGACTGATTTGGCTCGGTGTCGGGATCTTCGTTCTGTTCAAACAAGGCAGTCGATCGCCTTTCGTCCTACATTTCGCGACTGTTTGTCTCGCAGCGTTCGTGTTTCACGTCTATAAGCAGATCGGTTTCGGCGAGGATTTCGATCTCGCCGTAAAACTCATCGATAATATCGCTTTTGCTTTCTTCGTCCCGCTTTTCGTGCATTTCTGCTTGCGCTATCCGGTGCGCAGCGATGTTTTCCTCGAGAATTCACGATTTCGGACGATCTCGCTCTATCTTCCGGCGGCCGCGATCTCGATCGCGATGACGGTTCTTTCGATCCTCCCGCAGTTGTTTCCGCAATCGTCGTTCGCGGCCGCATTCTTCGCGCTCGACGCGAGGTTTGAATTGATCCATCGGCTCGATCTGGCGAATCTCTATCATTTCGTCGCGGGTACTGCGATCGGTGCCATCGTCTTGATCCGCAGGTTCGTCCGCAACCGGCAAACAGTGGTTCGGCAGCGCTTGAAATGGGCGATGTGGGGCACGATCGCGGCCATCATCCCGGTGATCATTTTCCAGATCGCGAAACGGTTCGTGAACGTTCCCGAGGACGCTTACACGACCGCGATGACGACCCTCCCGCTGGCATTGATCCCGCTTAGTTTCGGGCATTCGGTCGTTCGCTACCGGCTGATGGATGTCGATGTCGTCGTCCGGCGCGCGCTCGTCTTTGCGATCACGACCGTCACGATCGCGATGATGATCGGCACGGTCGCGCTCGGACTCGTCTTCCTCGCCGTCGGCGAGAACCTCTCGACGGCGGAGATCGCGCTGCGTGGCCTGATCGCGATCATCGCGATGGCCGGGATCGTACTTCTCAGCGAACCGTTGAAGAAGTTCCTGCAGGAGCGGGCCGATCGGTTCTTCTACGGAGAGCGATATGACCTGCGCCGCGGACTGCTCGATTTCGGCCGCACGCTGTCGGCGACGACCGCTCTCGAACCGCTTCTCAACGCGCTCACCGAAAGGCTCCGGCAGGTGATGGACGTTGAAAAGGTAGCCGTCTTTGTCGAAGATGACGACTCGGTCGGTCATTACCGGCTCGCGAAAACGATAGGCCTCGGCGAATACAAGATGCCAAGCGATTTCAGGCAGATGATCCGCCAGAAGAGCGCTGCAAAGGGCATCGTGCGTGCGGATGAACTCGATCTCTTCGAAATCGAAACATCGGCGACGAACGGCCACAATGGCGGCGTCGTCCGCCAAGAGCTTCATTACTTCGTGCCGTGCGTCGCGCGCGGCAAGATGGTCGCCGTTATCGGGCTCGGGCGCGCATCGGACGGTTCGCTCCTTTCGTCCGAAGATATCGAGATACTGCAGACGGTCTCGGGTTATGTCGCCGTCGCGATCGAGAATTCGCTGCTCTACCAGGAGCAGGAGAAGCGAGCCGAAGAACTCGAACTTCTCAAGGAATTCAATGAGTCGATAGTTGAATCGGTCAACGTCGGATTGCTTGCGGTGGACGAGACCGGCAAGATCACGCGGTGCAACTCGACGTTCGAGGAAATGCTGGGCCTGCGCCGCGAGGAAGCGCTCGGAAAACGCGTCGAACAGATCTTCGACGAGGGTTTCGTCGCCAATCTCGAGAACATTCTCGGCAGCTCCCGCTGGCATCTGACCGAGATCCGGCACGCCTACAAGATGCACACGGTGTCGGCGAGGGGCAAGTCGCTGATCCTGAACGTCGCGGTTGCGCCATTGCGTTCGATGTCGGCGAGTCAATCGGGCGGGATCGTCGTTTTCGAGAATGTGACGTCCCGCGTCAAACTAGAGGAAACGCTTCAGCAGTCGGAAAAACTCTCGTCGATCGGCCTTCTCGCGGCGGGCGTCGCGCACGAGGTCAATACGCCATTGACCGGCGTTTCGAGCTACACGCAGATGCTGCTCGGAATGATTCCGGAGACCGATCCGAAACACGCGTTGCTAAAAAAGGTCCAAAAACAAACGGAACGGGCCTCGAACATCGCCAGCAATCTTCTCAACTTTTCGCGTTCCGGCGGTTCGGCCGATTTCACCGAGCTTCACATAAACAAACTCCTCGACGATACTCTGCAACTGCTTGAGCCGCAGATGCGGAAATCGAAGATCGAGGTCGTCCGCAACTATGCCGCGGAACTTCCGCCGATATTCGGGAACGCCGGCAAACTGCAACAGGTGTTCACGAACCTCGTGCTGAATTCGAGGGACGCGATGGGTGACGGCGGCCAGATCACGCTCGAGACACTGCCGGGCGAAGAATCCGACGTCGTCATCATCGTTTCCGACACCGGCGATGGCATCGCTCCCGAAAACCTCAAAAAGATCTACGACCCGTTCTTCACCACAAAAGGCGTCGGCAGCGGCACCGGCCTCGGGCTCGCGGTCTCGTACGGAATCGTACAAGAGCATTCCGGCACTATCGAGGCGCAGAGCGAGATCGGAAACGGCACGAGTTTCCGGCTGACCTTTCCGATCGCAGAGCGCGAGATCCGTCGCGCCGTCAGTTGATCCTTCCCCGTCCGATGTCCGATCCCGAAGAGCTTGTTTCGATCGACGGCGAGATCGTCTCCGTTCGCGATGTTTTTCTCAATCCGCTGACGAATTCCGCGCTTTACGGTTCAGGCGTCTTCACGACGGTGGCGATCTGTTCCGGCCAACCTGTCTTTTGGGAAAAACACTTTGACCGGCTCGTTTCGAACGCCGCCGCGATCGGTATCGGTCTTCCGGCGGAATCTTTGATGCTTGATTCGCTGACGGCATTGATCTCGGCCAAGGACATCGCCAACGGACGGGCGCGGGTCACGGTCTTTGATTCATCACCAAGCCGGCTCTGGTCAACTGAGATCGGGACGCGATCGCGACTCCTGATCACGGCCGACCGCCGGCGCGACCTTCCCGAAGTTTTTCGGATCGCCGATTCGCCTTTTCCGGTCAACTCGGGTTCACCCCTCGCCGGAATCAAATCGTGCAACTATCTCGAGAATCTGATCGCTCTCGAAGAGGCGAGAAAACGAGGGTTCGACGAAGCGGTCCGGACCAACGAACGCGGCGAGACGGTGGCGGCGGCGTGCGCGAACCTCTTTTGGACCCGGAACGGGAGGGTGTTCACTCCGGGCCTCGAAACCGGATGCCTGGCGGGGACGACGCGCGCGTTCATCATTGAGAGTTTCGCTGTCGAAGAGGTCTCGGTCGGCCCTGACGCGATCCGCGATGCGGATGCGATCTTGCTTGCCTCGGCCGGCATCGGAGCGCGCCGCGCGGCTTTCGATAACGCGTCGACCAATCCCGAAGCGGTCGCGGACGAAGTGATCAAGGCCGTACTCGATATCTACGGAATGTAAAACTGCCGGAGCCGGCTATTCAAAAGCGATCCAGTTTGTCGGACGATCGTAGCGCGAGACCGAGATGCGAGTCGTCGATCTGAAAAGCGCCGGCCGCATCTGAAGGGCGCTTTCGGCCATCAGTCGCGCAAGGTTCGGCTCGTTCGCGCGCTGCGACAAATGCGCGAGCACGATCTCTTCAGCTCCCCCGTCGTAATCGCCGGTCAGCCAATCCGAAAGGTCTTCGTTCGAAAGATGCCCGTGCCGGCTCGCGATCCGTTGTTTCAGATCCCAGGAATAAACGGGGCAGGTCTTGAGCATATCGCGGCTGTGGTTCGATTCGATGACGATCGCGTTGCATCCGCGAAGCTTCTCCTTGATGAGCGTCGTGATCGTGCCGAAGTCCATCAAAGTCGCGACGCGGACCCCGTCCTTTTTGGCGACGAAGCCGAAATTGTCGACGGCGTCGTGCGGAACGCTGAACGGTTCGAAATCAATATCTCCGATCCGGAATTCGGCGCTCGATTCAATGCGTTCCGTCCGGTTCCGGATCGCGTCCATACGCTTCGCCGATTCGCTGTCGCCGTTCTGTATTCCCTTGCGCGTCGAGAGATATGCCTCTTCGGTCTCGCCCGAAATGAAGACGGGGCAATTGACGGATTTCATCAGGACACGTAATCCGCCGGCGTGATCGCTGTGCTCGTGGGTGATGAGGATCGCGTCCAGATCGGCCGGATCCTCGCCGACGGCGACGAACCGTTCGAGGATCTTCTTCGCGCTCATCCCGGCATCGACGAGGACGCGCGTGGTTTCGCTGCGAATAAGCACCGCGTTCCCCGTCGAACCGCTACCAAGAACCGTTAATCTCATTATTGTTTCCGATTGCCAGGCCTCCGGGCCCAGCCCGGATAATATTCTTAATTCCGTTATCGGCTGGCAGGAGCCCAGCCCTGAACGACCGCCAATGGATCAACGGGCGGCTTTCGACACGGTCGCTCCGGGCTGCGGCTGCCGGTCGCTACGGCTCCCGGTTTTGACAAGGCCGCTCCGGGGTCTGACGCGCCATTGGTGGTTCTGACAACTCACCGCTCGCCGCGCTGATACTTCTTCCGCAACGCTTTTGCAATGACGCGCGTCACGAACCTGTCCGGAACGACGGTCCCGAACACCGACCCGACATAGTTCGCGAGGCCGGAAACGACCAGCGAGCGGCCGCGCCAAACAGCCTTGAGGGCCGCCTCCACCACCTCGTCGGATGTCTGCATACCCTTGATCTGCAACGGATCGGTGATCTTCGCGTTCGTGAAGAAATCGGTCTCGGTCGCCCCGGGACAGAGCGTGACGACCTTCACTCCGAATGGCCGGTTCTCTTCGGCGATCGCCTGCGTGAAAGACGTGACGAATGCCTTCGTCGCCGAATAGGTTGCAAAGAACGGAATCGGCTGAAAACTCGCCGTCGAGGAAACATTGATGACGACCCCCGATCGTCGCTCGCGCATCGCCGGGAGATAATGACGACAGAGCGCGACAAGCGCCGAGATATTCAGATCGATCATATTGAGCTCGCGGTCGAGATCAAGTTCGTTGAAGTCGCCCATCGAGCCGAATCCGGCGTTGTTTATGAGCCAGTCGATCTCGTATCCGAGCCGCTCCGTCTCGGCGAACACTCTCTTGTCGGCGTCGATGCTTGTCAGGTCGATCGGGATGTAATGCGCCGTGATGCCGTGGACAAGCATCAGTTCGTCGCTCAGTTGATGAAGCTTCTCCTCGGAACGCGCGACAAGCACGAGATTGTGCTTTTCGCGCGCCAAACGCCTCGCGAAAGCCTCGCCGATTCCTCCGGACGCGCCGGTGATGAGTGTGAATTTCATTCGTGATCAGAAAGCCCTGCTAGAGATCTTGGTCCCGGTCCGATTCTGAAACCGGGAACAATGAGTAATAGACCGCTCCGACGGTCGCCGCGACAATAACCAATGTTCCCAAAAGTCGGATGATCCCCGCAACCGTCGGTGTCGAATTTATCAGTCCAAGCTCCGTGAGCATATAGTTCCAGTCGTGAAAACTACCCTCGCTGCCGGTCATTCCGCTTGTCAGGACAATCTGCATCTTGACCGCGTCCGCAGCGTAGATATGGACGTTGATCAGGCTTTGCCCGACCCAGAACAGCACGATCGACGCCGAGTAGGGTTTGCCGTTCCAGACGAAGTACCCGACGAAGACCGCCGGCACGATGATCTGAAAGAGCGTCCCGCCCGCGACCATAATGAAATCGCCGAAAGGCCGGAACAACAGATGCCCCGTCTCGTGGATCGGCAGATCGACGAAATCAAGAAAACTCCCCTGCATCGGCGTGAACGCGACCCAGAAGAAGTAGATCGCCATAAGTCCGGCGAAGATCAATTTTGGGTAACTAATCCGCATCTTTCGATCGATCGAAATCGTCGCGTCCGATCGCGTAATACACCAAACTCATTCCGTAGTGATCGCGCGACCCTTCGCAACGCATACCGCATTTCTCCATTATCCGCCACGAACCCGTGTTCTCTTCTTTCGCGACGGCGACGATGCGTTCGAGTCCGAGCGTTTCGAATCCGTATCTCAGCCACGCGCGGGCGCATTCGAATCCGATCCCGCGCCGCCAGAACGATTCGATCATACCGTAACCGACCTCGATCTCGCCTGATTCCTCAAGCGGCTGAAGCCCGCTCCAGCCGATGTTCTCGCCGGTCTCCTTCCAGATCATCGCGCACATCCCGAGCCCCTGCTCATAGTTCCTGATCGTGAATTCAAGGCGTTTCGCGATGAACTCGGGCGTCTGCAAATCGAGTCCGCCAATAAATCGCGCAACCTCAGGGATTCGCCGCTGAACGGTCAGGAACGGCAGGTCGTCGAATGTATACTTTCGCAGGATCAGTCTTTCAGTCTCGATCATCGCCAAAGAACTCCTCGCGCGTTATCGAATAATGAACCAGTTCGGTCTCGTAAAAACGCCCAATGTAATCGAACTCCATCCCGATCTTCTCCATCACGCGGCGGGACGCCAGGTTCTGCTCACGCGCGACCGCGACAATCTTCTCGAGTCCGAGTTCGTCAAAGCCGTATTCCAACAACCGCAACGCGGCTTCGACGGCATATCCGCGGCGCCAAAAGCGCTTCGCGACCGCGTAACCGACCTCGATCTCTTCTGATTCCGCCAACCGCCAGAGCCCGCACCAGCCCGCAAAATCGCCGGTTTCCTTGATCGTCATCGCGCAGAATCCGATTCCGTCGGTATCCCAGCGCGACGAAACCAATTCGATCCAATTCGCCGTTTCCGCCCGTTTTTGAGGCTCTCGGATATAGCGCATCACGTCCGGGTCCGAACGCATTGCATAGATCGCGTCGAGATCGCCGTCGGCCATCCTTCGGAGCGTCAGCCTTTCGGTTTCAAGCATATCGAAACGGGCGGTATCATCTGGCGACGGGCGGAAGAACTGTCGTGCCTCCGAAGCCCGCGTCGATCATGGTTGAAAATTGTACACCAGAACTCCCTTGACCTTGACAGGCGTACCGGAAAGTAGCGTCGGACTGAATTTCGCACCCTTCGCCGCTTCTTCCGCCGACGCGCGGAGCAACGGGTCACCGCTTACCGCTACCGCCGAGATCACGTTTCCCTGCTCATCGACGAGGACCTCGACATAGACAGCGCCGGACGCCTTAGCCGCGCGCGCGGCCGCAGGATAGGCCGGTTTCGGCAAATAGGTCGCCTTGCCATTGATAACGCCGCCGCTGAAAACGTCCCGCATAGTTTCTCCTTCCGGCTTATCGGTCGTGGGCCGGTCGGAATTCTGTGGGATCTCCTTTTCTTTGACGTTTGCGATCGACGACGGAACCAACCAGAATTCCGTCGACTCAAGGTACTTGCCGCCGGCGACCCGAACGTAAGAAGCCTTCAGCCGGTCCCGCGCGATGCCCTTTCCTGCCAGCGCGTCGCCAAATTCCTTAACCGCGGCGCGGTATTTCGCGGCGCTGGTCTCCCTGAAGACCGCCTTGACGGTCATCGATTGATTCGCCTCAAGAAACTTCACGAGCACGCCGAAATCGTAGTTGTCGCATTCGACGATCCCGAAATCGCCGGTTGTTCCGAATTTCAATGGCTTCGTCAGGCCCGATAGTTCGTAACGCCATTCCGCGTCGACGATCGGCGGATCATCCGCGCCGGCGGGCACGATCCAGATCTCCGTTTTGGCTTCGGATCGGAACTCGCCTCGAACGAGTTTCACCCGCCCGGGACCGGCGATTCGTTTGGTCAGATATCGGCCGATCCACGCCTCGCGGAAAAAGCTATCAAAAGGTTTCGTCCGATCGCCGTAAGTTACGATCGTCCCGAGCGCGGTGGGATCGTTTTGAAGTTCGATCGCAAAGGCGTCGAGCTGGGCCATCGCCGACTCGCAATTTCTCGCCGGACCGAGTGTCGTAAAGTGCCGCGCCCTGCTTTGCCCGATCGCGGACGACCCGACGAGCAGGATGAGCATTACCGGCAAAAACTTCAGTGTCGTTGTCATTTTTCGATCTCCAGATTGTGATCCCTGAGCTTCGCGGTTCAATTCGATGATAAAGAAATCACTCATAAAACGAAAGCAATTTGATCTGCACGGTGATCCGGTCGGGAGATTTTGGAAGAGAACGGACCGATCTTGCGTCATAGCTGCGTAGAATTCGAAAAACTATGAAAACGATGGCTTTCTTTATCTTCCTGGTTCTTGTCGCGACGGCGGCTGACGAATGCCGGGCGCAAGGCGATGGGCAGGCACCGCTTGGGAAAACGGCGGCCGGCGGCGAGATGCGCATCGCGCGCGCCGCGCATACGGCCACGACGCTGCGCGACGGCAAAGTGCTCATCGCCGGAGGTTTCGGCGACGACCGAAAGGCCATCGATCGCGTGGAGATATTCGATCCTGCGTCGAACACGTTTTCCGACGGCGGACGGATGCTTACCGGCCGTATGAGCCATACCGCGACGCTTCTTCGCGACGGCCGGGTGCTGATAGCCGGCGGATACAACGGCGATTACCTCGATTCGGTTGAGATCTACGACCCCGCCGCGGGAAATTTCAAGCCCGCGGCGAAGATGACAATCCCTCGAAGCGGTCACGTTGCGGTGCCGCTTTCAGACGGAAAAGTCCTGATCGCCGGCGGTGTCGGAACCGGCTGGACATTCCTCGCCGCCGCCGAGATATTCGATCCCGCGACCGGGTCTTTCTCAAGGACCGGCGAAATGAATCTGGAGCGCGAGTCGCATACGGCGACATTGTTGAATGACGGAAGGGTTCTGATCACCGGAGGCCATCGCGGCCGCCGTTCGGCGATCGTCATCTACACCGAGGCTGAGATCTACGATCCGCGCTCCGGGAAGTTCTCGGCCACCGGAAGCCTCGGCATCCGGCGCCACAAGCACGATGCCGTCCTGCTCGCCGATGGCCGCGTACTGATCGTCGGCGGCTCAGACGAGCGGGATTCGCGCGGAGCCTACACGTCGGTCGAGGTCTTCGATCCGAAAACCTCGAGATTCTTACCCGTGGGCGATATGAGAAAGGGTCGCTACAAACTGCAGGGCACGTCGATACGCCTCGAGGACGGACGTGTCCTGGTTGCCGGCGGATCAGATCGGATGGAGATTTTCGACCCGCAATCGAACTCGTTCTCGCTGGTTCCCGGAGATCTGGGCGCGACGCGCCTGTTTGCGACCGGCGCAACACTTCCGGGCGGACGGGTTTTGATCGCCGGCGGATACGACGACCGGACGCGCGTTACCCGCGACGCCCGGATTTACCAGCCATTGCCGCCTTCGCGGGCAGCCAGTGATTCGTCACCTGACTGCAGGTTCGTATCGCGCGCAGAAGCCGCAAGAATTCTCGGCGGCGTACCGGAAAACATTCGGATCATCGAAAGTTCGAGGGCGGATGGCGCTCGGACCGAATGCGAGTTCAGGCTGAGCCCGACGGTCGCTCTTTACTTCCTGATCATCGAAAGCCCGGACGAAACCGTCGCCAAACGGCTGCACGATGAGATCTGGAGCTCAAACAAGGATCACGACGGAACCGAATTGGTGAGCGGTGTCGGCGACGAGTCGTATTCGCACGTCCGCCGGCCTAACTTCCTGTTTTTCGCGGCGCGTTCGGGAAGAATCAACGTCCGTCTGAAGGTAAACAGGGCGATCGACGGAACGTCGCTCGAGGAAATGAAGCGGACCGCGAAACGGATCATCGACGAGTTGAACCCAATTACGCGTTAGGATTTCGATCGCGGATTCCTGACGAGTTTCGGACTGGCTGACGTTGCGCCCTTTGCGGTCTTTGCGTGGGAAAATGCCTTCTTGGCGAGTGGATGCCGGTTCCTCGCGCAAAGCCCGCAATGATCGCAACGGCGACAATTATGGAGAATCGCTTCTATTGCGTGATCCCGGTTGAAATCAGAAAAGGAGACGGGAATATGATCAGATCAATCGCCGCAATTGTGGTTCTTGCGGTTTCGGCGTCGGCGTGCGCCAACGGAATCGCACAGACGAACGGATACAAATGGCAGATAGTCACTGAAAAAGCCGGTTATCCGACAGGTTACAACTATCCCGTATTCGTGGTCGGAAACAAGATGTTGGCGCTCAACAACGGCGGCTGGATTTCCGAAGACGCGAAAACGTGGAAGAGAACCGATCTGCCCGAAATCGGCCTGAACTCCGCGTATCAGAAGTTCGTGCAGTTCAAAGGCGCAGTCTATGCGCTCGGAACGATGACGGGGAACTATCTGGACTTCAAACTGACGTCGAGGATCTCGCGCACGCGCGATGGCAAGTCGTGGGAAACCGTCGCCGAGACGTCGGATCTGCCGGAACGTGTCTTCTACGGCGCGGCGGTTTTCAACGACAAGATCTGGATGCTCGGCGGCTGGGACGGAAGAAAGTACCATAACGACGTCTGGAACTCGGCCGACGGCGTCAAATGGACGCAGGTTACCGCGGATTCAGGCTGGTCGCCGCGAACTCCGGCGGTGACAGTCGTCTTCAAAGACAGATTATGGATGATGGGCGGCGGCGTTATCGACGGCGAGGAGAATCCGAATCCGAATTCGGGAAAAGAGGTCTGGGTTTCGGATGACGGACAGAAATGGTCTCGCGTGGAAACAGATTCTGCCCGTCAATGGCGCGGCAATCCGGTCGTTTTCGACGGAAAACTCTGGCTCGCCGGTGCTAATCGGGGCGGCGGATTCGAAAGCGCCGTATGGGTTTCCGAGGACGGAAAAGCGTGGAATGAACTTTCCGCGCCCTGGTCGCCGCGGGGCGCCGTCGCTGTTTGGGTTTTCAACGACAAGCTCTTTCTGACCGGCGGAAAATCGTCGTACGTCGAGAATGGAGAGACGAAATTCGTTTACAGCAACGATGTCTGGAAGATGGGAAAGAGCGGGTTTGATTTTTGAGCTTGGTTTCGGACCGTCGAATCGTCGATGCCTCGATGGAATTAAGGTATCTCCGATGGAATCTGGAATCTCAGGGAATTCTTGGAATCCTTGAAAGGGTGAATGCTAAACTAGCGGGAATTGAACTTAGATGGAGAACGCCGCGCGGATGATCGAATCGAGAGACGAGATTGACTTGCTTGCCAAATTCAAGAACGGCAATCGCGAGGCTTTTGGGGCTCTTTACGATCGTCATCGCCGTCGTGTCTTTTCGATCGCGGTGAATTTTTTCGGGGGCGATTCCGAGCGTGCTGGAGACGTCGTGCAGCAGGTCTTTTTGAAGTTGTTCCGGAATTCGGCCGACTTTCGCGCCGAAGCCGAGTTCACGACCTGGCTCTATCGCGTGACGGTCAATGCCTGCATAGACGACCAGCGCAAGTTCGGTCGGTTCTTCGGACTCGAGGATTTTTTCGGGCTTGCCGACGGAAGAATCCGTCACGACGAGCGTTTTCAGCAGTTGCAGATCTCGCAACAGGTGCAAAGGGCGATCGCGACGTTGAAGCCGAAGTACCGATCGCCGGTCGTTTTGAAATACACCGAGGGTTTGAGCTATCAGGAGATCGCCGATGTGCTTCAGATCTCGATCGGAACGGTTTCGTCGCGACTCAATCGCGGACACGCGATGCTTGCGAAAAAGCTCGCGCATTTGAAGGGTAAAGTGTGAACAAAACCGCGCGTCAAAGAGCAGTATGAATAAGGTGCATTACAAGGATCAACTGTCGGGGTTCGTCAATCACGAATTAACCGCCGATGAGCGCCAAAACGTCGGCGAGCATCTCCTTGTATGCCCTGAATGCAGGGGCGCGCTCGACGAAGTAAGGTTTGGAGCTAAGCTAGCAGGGCAACTCGGGCAACACGAGCCGCCGCCTGAAGTTTGGGGGAAGATCGAGGCGGCACTGGATAAACGGAAGGTTTTTCCTTTGTTCACTATCTTTTCGCCGGTGTTCGCGTCGTTGGCGATCTTCGTGATCGTCGGAATCGCGATCGCGGCCTATTTCGGTCTCCGGCGCGACGGTGCGGGAGGCTGGAACGTCGAAACGCTTGCCGGCTCAACGTCCGTTGGAGAAAGACTCGCCGTTGGCGAAACGCTTGAAACCGATGCCAATTCGCGCGCCAGAATTCAGGTCGCGGATATCGGCAGCGTCGAGATCGCGGCGAACTCGCGCGTGAAACTCGTCGACTTCAAATCCGACCAGTATCGGCTGTCGCTCGAACGCGGTCGTCTGTCGGCCAGGATTCTCGCGCCCCCGAGACTATTCATCGTCGATACGCCTTCGGCGGTGGCGGTCGATCTCGGCTGCTCCTACACGCTCGACGTCGATGACAACGGCGATTCCAATCTGCACGTCACGTCGGGTTACGTCGCGCTCGAACGCGACGGCCGTGACGTCATTGTCCCGGCGGGAGCGATGGCCATCACCAAAAAAGGTATCGGCCTTGGGACGCCGTTCGCCGATGACGCCTCGGAGGAGTTTCGCCGAATCCTGTACCGAATCGATTTTGAAAACGGCGGACGTTCGGCCCTGACCGAACTGATCGGAAAAGCAAGAAAGGACGATTCAGTGACGCTCTGGCATTTGCTGAGAAGCGTACCGAAGGAAGACCGCGAAACCGTGCTCAACGCGCTTACACGGTTCGTAAAACTCCCGCCAGATGTGACTCGCGCCGGACTCCTTGAACTGGACAAGAAAATGCTCGACGCGTTGTGGTACCCGGTGAAGATCGTCTGGTTCGAGAGTTAATTAATTTGGAGCTTCGCCATTACGCAGCCGTCTCTGATGGACTCCAAACATTGCCGCCTGAAGGCGGGACTCCGAACTAGAACGAATGAATCAGCAGTCCGTCGCGGAGTTTCGGCTCGAACCAGGTCGATTTCGGCGGCATTATCTGGTTCTCGTCCGAAACCTGAAGCAGATCTTCGACGGTCGTCGGGAACATCGAAAACGCTACCTTCCACGCTCCGGAATTCACCAACCGTTCAAGCTCTTCGGTTCCGCGTATGCCGCCGACGAAGTCGATGCGCTTGTCCGTCCGGACATCTTCGATCCCGAGGATCGGGCGCAGGACGAAATTCTCCAACCGGCTCACGTCGAGCGATTCGATTACGGGCGGGGCCGCAAAATACTGGATGTTGAACAGCATCTTCCGCCAACGCCCGTCGAGGTAAACGCAGATCTCACCGGGATTCCGCGGGCTTGCGTCGCTCGTTTCGACGACGTTGAAGCCGCTTTCGGCGACCTTGGCGAGAAATTCATCGGATGAAAGTCCGTTAAGGTCCTTGACGACCCGGTTGTACGGAAGTATCCGAAGTTGTTCCGCGGGAAACAGCGCCGCGATGACGTAATTGTATTCCTCTTCGCCGGTGTGGGCCGGGTTTGCGTCGCGCATCGCGGCGCGCGCCCGCGAGCTGCTCGCCGCGCGGTGATGTCCGTC
>CAZARD010000029.1:22602-35154 GCA_964487505.1 uncultured Blastocatellaceae bacterium
TCATCCGAATACGGATCCGTCCCGTCCGCGAGATCGATCTCCGACCTCGACACGTGAAGGAAACTCCTCGGATTCGAGGCGGCGATCGCGCGCGCCTCGCTCGCGTTGAGCACATCGTACGGAACGCTCGAAACGTCCCGGGCGTCGCTTGCGTCCGGGCGCAGAGCGCGGAATGGTTTGATCTTGGCCATCAGCTTATTTGTTTGAGTTGTTCGAATTTGAATTGCCGCGCGAGGCATTGACGACATCGTTGACGAGTTTCTCGCGCGCCTCGTTCGCCCTTTTAAGGATCGATTCGATCTGTTTGTCCCGCGCCAGTTTCCACATCCCGTCCTCGCGCACGAAAGGGTAAACGAGATCGTAGCTCCCTGTCGTTTCGTTGAGGACCTCGACCGTCGCAGTATCGCCTTCGATCCGCTCGTTGCGCATCGCCGGAACGCTTGCGATCTTGACCTTCGTTTCGTCGCGGAGAACATCGTCGACGCCGCGGTTCTGAAGCTTTGCGTTTTTGTCGATGAACTCGATCGACCCGCGCGACAAGAGCCGTTTCATCGTCGCGATGTCGCCCTTCTGCTGAGCTTCGATGTACGATCGCAGAGCGCCCGAAGGCGTATCGACCGGACGGTCCGCAGTTGAGCATCCGGCAAACAACAGGACGGCGATCCAAAATCCAAAATCCAAAATCCCAAATCGCCTCACGGTTGTCGCCCCTCGTTGATGATCCGGTCGAGCTCTTCCTGGCTCTTCTGCGCGTCGATCTCGATCTGGTTCGCGAACGCCTTTTTGTCGATCTTCCAGACTCCTTCCTCGCGAATAAAGTTGACGGTGTTCCAAAGACCGAGCGAATCTTCCATCTCGATCGACGCGGTATCGCCTTCTTCCCGAACGTTCCGGTATTTGACTGACGTCTGCGATTCAGTGAAAAGCGTCTCGCGCGTGACGATATCATCGACCGTCACGCCCTGCGCCTTGGCCTCGCTTTCGGCCATCTTGATCGATTCTTGAGACAGCAGAAGCTTCATCTGCGTCGTGTCCTTCTTCTTGATCGCGCGCGTGTACGCCTGCAGCGTTTCGAGCGGCGTGAGTTTCTTCGGAGGGGCCGCGCACCCCGCAGCCATCAATAATGCAATGAAAACGATGAAAAAACGCATTGTTTGAATATGGATTTCTTAAGTCGCTATACTAAAAAGACTGAATTATAGCGCAAAACAAGGGTGGGAGCGAAAAACGATGGAACGTAGAAAACTCGATTCTAACGATATCGCCGAGAAGCTCGGCGAACTTGAAGGCTGGAACGTGCGCGAAGCGTGTCTGACTAAGCGTTTCACGTTTGCGAACTTTGCTGAAAGTCTCGCGTTCGTCAACAGCGTAGGCGAGATCGCCGAGCGTCACGACCATCACCCGGACATAACGTTCGGCTGGGGATACGCGGTGATAGATCTCACGACCCACGACCGCGGCGGCATCACCGAATTCGATTTCGCGGTCGCCCGCGAGATCGAACGGGCTCAGTGACCCCGATCGATCGTCGGGATCCTGCAATATTCATTGCCCTCGATCTCGCGCCCAAGACCGGCGACGATATGCGTCGCGCTGACCCGATGCGAACCCTGTGTCTAGTTCAACAGAATGTACGCCCCGGCTTTGACGGTTCTGGTCTTGCCGTCAGACGACTTAACCTCGACATTACCGTCTTTTACCGAAACTGCTTGCGCATAGTACCATTTTGTCCCCGATTCGGGTTTGACCAAAAGGTATTGGTTCTCTTTCGGCATTTCGGTCTTTGCGTCGGGCATCGGCAGAACTTTCTCAAGGTCAACTTCCGAAGGTTTTGAACCGTCCTCCCAGGCCAGCGTGGCCTTGCTTCCGACAACCTTCTGGACCTTTGCCTGATACCAGCTGTTGGTCGCCCATTCTCCCAAGACCTTGTCACCGGCCTTCGGCTTGAAGTCCGCGGGCGGAGTCGGCTTGTTTGCTTGCGCCGCTTTCAGAAAATCACCCTGCTTCGCTTCTTCTTTGAAGTTGGCTGCGACCGCCGCCGGAATCTTGATTATCTTCTCGGACGAGAGATTCGAAGATTCGCCGTTGATGACTTTCACGGCGTAGACGTCTCCCTCGACCTTGGTGATCTCGGCCCCGTTCCAGTAATTCCCCGAAGAGATCTTTGCCAGGACGATGTCGCCGACCTTAACATCCGGCTTTTCACCCGCCTTGGGCAACGGATAGACGTCCGCCGCATCAACCTCGCTCGCGTTCGAGCCGTCACTCCAATTGATCTTGATCTTGGCATCGGTAACGCTCTCGACCTTGCCCTCAAAGAACGAGTTCTGCGACCATTTCGCGACGACCGTGTCACCAACATTAGGCTTTGCCGTCTTCTTGACCTCGGTCTTGGTCTCAGGCTGTTTGTTTGTTTCGCTGGTCTCCTTTGTTCCAAGCATCGTACAGCCGAAAAGGAACATCGCAGACAATCCGACAAGAAATATCCTAGTCTTCATCATTCCTCCTTTCACGTCTCCAGATCGTATTTTTCAACCGATAGCTACGGGCACGACGTTTTTTGTAAATAATCTTCTGACAAGAAAACTACAAAAAATCGAAGCGAAGCGCCAGGAAGTCCGATCAGACTTTTCGTGTCCGTAACTAATGGAATTATAACAAAAACCTTGTTGAATCGAGGGGTTGCGCGTGTCAGGATCACATATGAACCCTGATTGGGCGCTTCGAATCAGCCAAAGGATTTCCGCCGATCCTCGGCAAATGCGCTTCTGATTGCTCATTGACCCGTAACATTGGAACGCCAACGACTTGGGGGCCGGGTTCGAACGACGAACTCAATCAATCGATCCCGAATGACAAGCGGCAGCCCCGGCCGCTGGCGGCGACCGTTTTGTAACCGGCCTGCGCGTCGCTTTCAGCGACGGCGAATGTTTGCACAATACCCCGGGGTTCGCTCCGCGTCACCCCGGGCTTTATTTGACGTCGCCTTCGGCGACCCTTGATCTGAGCCGGCTGATTGAATGTTTGTCTATACTTCGTTCGGCGTCGCCGGATTGGATGGCTATTTCGGGACCAATGAACGCGGATCGCGCGATACCCAACGTCTTTCGCTACCGATCGAGCGGATGTTCACGGAGTTTTCTGTTTCTTCTTGGAGCAATTCGTGAAACCGGTGGCGAAATCCTTCCAATGCGTCATCCGGGTTGAACCCAACGGCCGTCGGAACGGCGCGACATCCGGCGGCCGAATCTGGTTGCCTGCCGGTCCCAATGTCGGATCTGCTGACGAGACCGGGCGATCTCGAGCGGTTCAGCTTCCGTTCGCGACGAATTCGATCCCACGCACGTCGTCAACGACCTCGATTAAGATCGTCGACTGAGCGAACGAGAATCGCCGCGATGAGGCCGAAACGATGCAGTTCGTTCCGACCGGAACATCCTCGAACTGGAAGTATCCGAAAGATCCCGAGACTGTGGTCCGCGTGGACCCGTCGGGCAGATTCAACGTGACGCGGGCGCTCCTTATGCCGCGGCCGTCGCTCGTCGCGACGCGGCCCGCGACGACCGCGGTCGCAGCCGTCGGCGCAAAATCCTCGGGCGTCCAGAACCCAGAGTAGATCTGAAACGATCCGCCCGTCGATTTCGTCCCGGCGACCGTTTGACCGCCGGTTCCTTCGTGCGCATATCCAAGCCGGGTCATCGCGTTCCCGCCCCCGGCGACCACCTGTTTCTCGACCGAAAACTGGCCGCCCGTGGCCACGATCGACGACTGGCCGCGCGTGATCGCGACGAAAACGAAGAACAGCACCAGCGCGAAGATGATGATCGAAACGATCGGTTCGATTCGCTTTTTCATTTGCGACCTCCGATTTCAGAACAAACTACCGAGTCCTTGTTGGTCGCGCATATCAATGCCTTGAGAAGCTCGATCTGTTCATCCTGCTTTTTGATCCGTTCCTCAAGCTGCTCGATCTGCGTTTGCTGTTCCTTGACCGCGTTCACGAGGACGGTCGTCACCTGCGCGTATTTGACGCCCTCGACCTCGCCGTTTTCGTTGAAGTTGTTCAGCAGTGGCTCGACCTCGTTGATCTCTTCGGCCACAAAACCGATGTCTTTCGCGCCGTTCGATTTCCAGTTGAACGTCACGGGACGGAGTCTTCGGACGACATCGAGACCGCCGCGAAAGTCCTCGATATTGTCCTTGTAGCGCCGGCTCGACGAGCACTGCGCGAAGAACCGCAACTGCGACGGAAGCAACGGGCCGAGACAGACCGAATCCGACCCGCCGGCTTGAAGTTGCTTCAGCGCCATCGACTTCGCCGTGACGAAATTCGAAAAGTCCCCATCGCCGTCCGCGCTCACGCCGCCGACGTAGATCGTGTTCGGGGATTCCATATGGAAGATCGTCGCGCCGCTGTTGACGATCAGCGAGTTCCCTTTCAATGTCGAGGCGTTTACGGTGCTTGGCGTCGTGATGCTCGCGAAAGAGTAGAGACCTCCGTTTCCGGGGATCTTTATTTTCGTATCGTTGCTTCCGAGAACGATCGTGTCCGATTCCTGGACGGTCGCTCCGTAGCCGATCGCCGTTGAATTCGAAACGTTGTTCCAGATGCTGGTCTCGGAGCCCAACGCGGTGTTGTTGTTCCCATTGCCCCCGGAGATCGAATAACCGAAGAACGAGTTGTTGCTGCCGGTGCCGTTTGTCGTGCTGCCGATGTAAGTATTGTTCGACCCGCCCTGATTTCCGGCCCCGGTCTCGTAGCCGATGTAGACGTTGTAGCTGCCGGTGAACGTGTCTTTCCCGGCGCGTATCCCGAAGTAAGAGTTGAACGTACCGGTCGTGTTCTTCTCTCCGGAAAATGCGCCGACGAATGTGTTCCCGCCGCCCGAGTTTTGGCGGCCGGCAAAATATCCGAACATCGAGTTGTTTGAAGCCAGCAGGTTGGAAAACCCCGCGCTCGATCCGAAATACGAGTTGTTCGTGCCCGACGTGTTCGAATAGCCGGACGCGCTGCCGAAGAACGAGTTGAGCCCGCCGTCGGTGTTCGAGCCGCCGCTGTTGATTCCGAAAAACGAGTTTGAGTTCCCGACCGTGTTCGAAGATCCGGCGTAAGATCCAAAGAACGAATTCGAAGCGCCGGTCGTGTTCACCTTGCCGGTCTGCGTTCCGAAGAAGGCGTTGTAGCCGCCGGTCGCGACGCCGCCCGAATTGAAACCGGCGAAGATGTTCTCGGTTCCGCCAGCGCTCAAAATCCTCGCACCGCCGAGATTGAACTGCGCCGACGCATCGAAGATGTTCGCGCGTCCGGCGCCGCTGATGAAAAAGTTCGAATTCGCTTGCTGGATCTGGGTGTTTTGGACGTAATTGGGCGAATTCGGCAAAGGATTCCGGTCGTCGGACATCCGCGGATCGGTCGTGATCACGTATTGCGCCGCCGGGATTCCGCCGAGCTTGGACGAATCGATCGCGGTCAAAGCCTGGTTCGCGTTCAAGGCCCGGATCGCATACGGTGTTGATGTTACCGGCTGTCGCGGCCCGAGCGTCGTGTACGGCTGACCGCTGTTGTTGAGCCTGACGGCGATCTCGAGATACCGCCCTGCCCCGTCGAACGACGCCGTGCCAAAATCGAGATTGACCGCGAAGATGCCGTTCGTGACGGTCGCCGAAACGTTCGTGACTGCTTGGCCGACCTGATTGCCCCCCGAAACGGCGTCATACAGGCGAAACTCGAACTGGTAGGTTCCGTTGGCGGCGATCCCGCCGTCCTGCAGTTTTCCCTGGTAAACGAATGATGATGTCTGGGCGGCCGAGATTGCTGCCGAGACAATGATAAGTAAGATCGTCAACAAAAGCCTGTTCTTCATAAAAGCGTAACTCCTTGCCTGATTGGCAGCTTGAAGATATCGCTTCGGAAAGCGGGCTTTCACCACGTAAATATGTAGTAACGACACCTACACGAAAAATCTCCTGTTTGGAATTCGCCAAATGCCCGGAGTGGTGGTTCCCTCGCAAAAGCCCTGGACTCATTGAGAGTCAGTTGAGTCGAGAAATGAACCAGTCGATCGTTGCGCGGTTGGCGTCGGCAAAAAAGCCGTGTTCGGCATAGGAAAAACCCAGTTGCAGATCCACAGCTTGGATCTGTCCGTTGGTAAGCGGCGGCATCACGCTTTCCCAGTTCGAGATCGTGTTGCTGACCTCGAGATAGCCGTAAGCATCGAGGAAACCGCAGTTATTCAGGGCGTTGTAGACCGCCTCGGATTGGGCCTGCGTAAGATTCGTCCCGCGTTCGAACCTCCGCGGATAGACGGGGACGGGACGATATAATCCCCATTCGGCCGGGATGCCGCGGGTAACGAAGTTCCGGTAGTAGTTGAAAGCGTTCTGCACATTGACCGATTCCTGCGTGTCGTTGATATGCATCGTCCAGCGCATCGGTACGGTCATCTGGTTGATCGTCGCCGCGGGCGCGCCCTGGGACACGTAGTTCGCGCCGGCCCGAAATCTTCCGGCGAGAGCGTTCAGCGCCGTGATGTTGAAAACCCCTCCCGCGCTGCTGCCCAGAGTAAAAAGCGGCGTGTTCGCATTGATCAGTCCGCGCGTCTGCAGCATCGTGATCGCTGCCTGGACGTTCTGCACGTCGGGATTGGCGGTCGAGATCGGCTGAAAAGCCCACTGGCTTCCCGTCCGGTCGATGCTCTCCGTCGCCGCCACGCCGAACCCGGCCGCGACGGCGTCGTTCAGGAAAAGACGATTCTCAGCCCTTGTGAACCACTGAGCCGAGTTGCCCGCGCCGCCGTGAAAGAAAAAGATGACGCCGCGAAGCGGATTCTGCTGCGTCGCCTGCGGAATATGGTAGTTGAACTGGATGCCCGTTCCGTTGAAGTTGTTCTCGGTCGTTTGCGTCCACGGCCCGGAACTGCGGAAGACGGCGGTAAAGGTCAGCGGGTCGCCGCTCTCCGGAACGGTAAAACTCGCGTTCCAGTCGCGGGTGTTCGACAGCAGACCGGCGCCCGAACCCTCCCAGTGGTCGAAAACGAGTCCGTTCGAGGGATAATCCGCAACGACGTGCATCTGGCCGTTCGCCCCGGAGAGGCCCGCGGGCTGTCCGCCCGTTACGGTGATCGGCGGCGACGCGTTGCGCTGGAGCACCGCGCCCCGGCCAACATAGGCCGAAGGAACCGACAGATCGCCCCTGAGGCCGAAAGCCTCGGTTGAAAGCCCGAGGTTCGAACTTCGACGAATATACCAAACGCCATCGGCCTGGCGAAACACGGCGATATCAGCCTTTCCGTCTCCATCATAATCGGCCGGCGACGGAAAATCGGCGCCGATGCCCCACTGGACCGCGCCGAACCCCGAAGTCGAGTTCTGAAGATACCAGGTGCCGCTGCCTGAGCGGTAAACGGCGATGTCCGTTCGTCCGTCGCCGTCATAATCGGCCGGTACCGTTGTGTCCGTATTGAGTCCGAAAGTCAGTATCCGAACCCCGGCGGTCGTCTGGTTGAAGTACCAAGTCAGGTTGCACCCAATGCAGTCCGTCACTTCGCCATTGTCTTTTCTGACGACCGCGAGATCGAAACGTCCGTCACCGTCGTAATCCCCCGGTTGGGGGTAATCGCCGTTGAGGCCAAACTGCTGCGCCGAAAATCCACCATCCGACGAGCGCAGAACATACCAGACACCACTCGATGGGCGCCATACAGCGATGTCAGTCTTGTTGTCCGAGTCGTAGAATCCTGGCACCGGGAAATCGCCATTCAGTCCCCATTGGAAGATGTTGACCTGTCCGCTTTGGGAAAGCTTTATGTACCAGAGGCCGCCACGAAAAACGGCGGGGTCTGCCTTTCCATCGCCGTCATAGTCCGCCGGCACCAAACGGTCGTTCGGAAGACCGAACTGAGTCGCAAGAAAACCGGCCGCCGAGCGATTTACATACCACACACGGTCGGACGGTCGAAAGACGGAAAGGTCAGCGCGCCCGTCACCGTCAAAGTCGGCAGACTTGTTCCTCTGTCCAAGCACGCTGAGATACGCGAAGCCGACAAATGCAAGACACAAAATGCAAAGCAAATTCCTTCTCATTGAGTAACTGACGCGATTCACCTTCAAAAGGCTGAAAAAAATGTGCAGCTCCGGTCGGTCTGTCGTTATTTTTTTGCAGACCCCGGTTGAGATCGGTGAGCACGCATTTTGCGAAAAAAAGACGGCGCCGTGCGTTCTTTTAAGTTATTTGATCAGATGGTTCTTGAGCGCCTTTGCGACCGCTTCGGATTTCGAGTGGACCTGGAGCTTTTCGTAGATGCTCTTGAGATGGAATGAGACGGTATTGACCGAGACGCCGAGTTCGGCAGCGGCCGTTTTGTAGCTGTGGCCTTCAACAAGCAGCTTAAGGAGCCTGGTTTCGTGGGGCGTGAGATTGTAGTCGACCTTCTCAGGCGGCCGATAATCCTGAAAGATCGTTATCACCTTTCGGGCGACCTCGGGCGACATCGGCGATCCGCCCGCGAGCGCCTCGCGAATCGCATCGAGTATCTTGGCCGGCGGCGTCTTCTTCAGCAAGTATCCGACGGCGCCCGCGCATAACGCTTCGAAGATTCGGTCATTATCTTCATAAACCGAGAGCATCAGGATCGTCACATCGGGCAACCGCTCCTTGATCAGCTTGACGCCCTCGATACCGTCCATGCCGGGAAGCCCGATGTCTGAAAGCACGACATCCGGCGGCCGATGGCGGATCGAGGCGATCGCCTCTTCGACGGAGCCGTATTTCCCGACGCACTCGAAACCGTCGGTGAATCCGATCAGCGTTGCCAGACCTTCGCGGATCTCGCGCCGGTCCTCGATGATCGCGACCTTGATCGGTGAATTGTTCGCTTCCATAACGGTTTTGATAATGCGGCACGCGGCCGCCGCTTGCACTACGCGTTCATGTGGTCGTTTTGTTCTAGAAAAGCCACGAACGATCGAGCGGTACCTCGAACTCGATTACCGAACCCTGTCCGACCGAAGATTCGATCCTGATCTCGCCGCCGAGGTTCAGCGCCCGCCGGCGCAGATTGACGAGCCCGTTGCCTCCGAACCCTTCGTGTGTCGCGTGTTCATCGAGCGCGGGAACGTGAAATCCTCTTCCGTCATCCGCGACGCGTACCGTGAGACGATTGTGTGCGAGCCGCACTCTGATCTCGACGTTCGAAGCCGCGGCGTGTTTCGCAACGTTGTTGACGCATTCCTTGAACATCAAATAGACTTCGCGGCGAACATTCGCACCGAGCGCGGTCGCCGTGCCGTCTTCCGGAAAATCGAAGCTCGCGGCAACATCCTGCGCGTCGAACACCTCGCTCGCGAAACGCCGCATCCGCTGAAGCAAATCGTGAAGGCTGTCCTTTGACGGGTTTATCGCCCAGACGATGTCGCTCATCGAGTCGAGCGTTTCACGCGACGTTTGGGCGATCAGATCGAGCGGCTCGGTGGTGTCCTTTCGTTGGCGCGCAACTTCGGATAGGATCGCGATCTGGGAAAGCGACGAACCGATGTCGTCGTGCAGGTCCGTTGCGATCCGGGTTCTCACGCGTTCGAGTTCGAGGATCCTCGTCACCTTGTAACGATATATCAGATAGATGATCAGTCCGATCACGATCGCGAGCAACGCAAGGAACCACCAGCGCTGCCAAACGGGATAGGCGATCGAAAAGGTCAGATAGGCCGGCGACCCGCTGGCGATCCCCTGAGAGTTCAGGGCGCGCACTTCGAATCGGAAGGACCCCGGCGATTGATTCAGGACGATCGTCCGTTCCGTTATCGGATCGCTCCACTCGCCGGAGTCGATGCGGTACTGATACGTGATCTTTTCGCCCGTTCCGAAAGCGAGCGAGAAGAACCCGATCTGAACGCGGCGCTGGTCCGTCTCAAGCCGGATGTCCTCGACGGCCGTCTCGCCCAGTTCCGAGAGCTTTCGAACCAGCGCTCCGTTCGCGCGCACTTCGGAAATGAAGACCGGCGGAGGTGGTGCGTTCTCGCCGGTCTCCGGCGTCATTCGCGCGATCGTGAAACGCTGTGCGAACCAGAGATCGCCGTTCGCATCGGCCGCGCAACGGCTGATGTTCGCGCCGGGAAGACCGTCGTCCTGCGAAAAGACCTTGATCCGGCCTGTCTCCGGATCGATACGGTTGATGCCCTTCGCCGTTCCGACGTAGATCCGGCCCAGTTTGTCCTCGGTAATGCAGTTGACCTGCACGCTCGAGAGCCCTTCGGCGATCGAGATCTGCCTGAAGCCGGGCCGGTCGCCGTCCGGATTCTCGATCTCGAACACGCCGCCGTTGCTGACTCCCATCCAGAGCCTTCCCCGTGAGTCGCGGTGGAACGCGTTGACCAGGCTCGGAGGGAGGATCGCGGGCGCCGGGTAGGTCTCGAACTTCCCGTTCCTAAAGCGCGCGGCTCCGCCAAGATAGTATCCGATCCAGAGATTTCCGGCGGAATCCTCGCCAAAAGCCGTCGGCGCCGCAATTCCCGGATGCCCGTCGTCCTCGTCATAGACCTGCACCTTTTCTTCCCTTCGAATCCAGCGCATCAGGCCGGGTTTCGAAATGTGTGAGAACCAGACATCGCCCCGCGAATCCTCGAAAACCCGGAAAATGTCGTTCGCCGGAAGCCCGTCTCGCTCCGAGTAAATCTTTTTCGGCGGGGTCCTTGAGAGCGACCGAAAATCGACGGCGGGATACTGGAACAGCCCGTTGTGCCCGGGAATCCACCACTCGCCGTCGATCTTCGAACGCAGATCGAGCTGATTCCAACCCCAACTCCGCGCCAGAAAGCGGAACGGATTGGCCTCGACGAAACCTGTTCCGTCAAATCTGAAAAGATCGTTGTCGCTGGAGGTGACGTAAACGGAACCGTCCGGAGTTGTGAAGATCGACGAGGGCGACAGATACGGTTGCCGTTCTTCAAGTTCGAAAAGAACCAAACCGCGTCGGGTGATCTTGATGGCTCCCCGGTCAGAAGTACCCAGCCACAGGTTGCCGCCCGAGTCCTCGCCGAGGGCCGTCGTTTTCGTTTTCGAGATCAAGACGAACGATTTATCATCCGGGCCCGCCTCCGGACGGAACTCGGCGACGCCGCTGCTTGTGGCGACCCAAAGCTTCCCGTCTGAGGTTTCGGTGAAATCGTGAAACCAGTTCTCGCCTGGTAAACCGTCGGAAATCCGGAACGTCCTGTCGAACACCGGCCGTTGCGTGCCCGGATCGTAACGAAAGCGGGTGAGAGCGCCGTCTCCGGCTCCGATTCCCGCCCAAAGATAATCGTGCCGGTCGATGAACAACGACAACGGAGCGATCTTCGAGATCTGTACCGGTTCGGTTGCATTCGGCTCGAGCCACCAGATCCCGTCGGACGTCCCGATCCAGATGTTACCCCGCTTGTCGGGGATCGCGCGCGAAAACTCGAATGACGGTCGATGCCACGCGTCGAAATCGAGCCTCTCGAATTGCCATTCCGGCCCCGACTTCGAAATGAAATAGACGGCCCGCGTGGCGGTCACGAGAATCCTTCCGTCCGGCAGACGGCTCAGCGCATTGACCCGAAACGGAAACTTGTCGAAGGGCGCCTCGGTCCGGCGCATCGTTCTGAACATCGGCCGCGGCTGTTGTTGCCCCGGCGCCGGCTCCGCCGCCGTTCCGTATGGATCGAAGACCGCAAGCCCGTCGCTCGTCGCGACCAGAAACGTACCGTCATCGGCTTCGATCAGATCGTTGACGCTCCGGTGCGGAAGGCCGTCGACCGTCGAATAGGTCTTGAATTCGTAACCGTCGAAGCGAGACAACCCTTCTCCGGTACAGAACCACATAAATCCCCGCGAATCGCGTACGATCCCGTCGATGTAGTCGTTTCCGAGCCCGTTCGCGGACGTATAGCTCTTATGGGGAAGCGTCTGACCGACAGCCGGGCCGATACCGACGCACAAGAGGACCAATGCCAGGAATCTGAGGTCGGAAAATACGCGGGCGATTCGAATCATCTGATGTTCGCGCACATTTTGTCACCGTTTGCCGAACGTTTTCAAGCTGCTTGTTCCGGAACGGCACGGGGCCCGAGGGCTCCGCGCCGACAGCGGGACGCGCCGGATCAGGGCAAATTATCGGAAAGGAACCGAAGCGTGTTTCCGCCCATTATCTTTCGGATCTCATCATCGGTGAAGTTCCCGGCAAGAAGCGCCTCGGTGATGAGAGCGAGGCCGGTGGCATCGAATGGAACGGTCACCGCCCCGTCGAAATCGGATCCGAGCGCGACGTGATCGATGCCGGCGACGTTCGCCGCGTGCCGGATAGCCCTCGCGATCGCGGCGGCGTCCGTACCGCACACGGCCGTGTCCCAGAATCCGATGCCGATGAGACCGCCGGTGGCGGCGATGCGCCGAAGCTGATCGTCGGTCAGATTCCGTTGGTTGTCGCAGGTTCCGCGGACGCCGGTATGCGAGACGACGACGGGACGCGTCGCCATCGCGAGCACCTCATCTATCGTCCGTGGCGAAGCGTGCGAGAGATCGACGATCATCTTCTT
>CAZARD010000029.1:35254-39704 GCA_964487505.1 uncultured Blastocatellaceae bacterium
GCACCTCATCTATCGTCCGTGGCGAAGCGTGCGAGAGATCGACGATCATCTTCTTCGCTTCCATCCGGCGGACCATATCGCGTCCGGCCTCGGTCAGTCCGCCCTTCTCGATCCCGTGCGCCGAACCGCCCATTTCGGTATCGAAGAAATGCGACGGCGACATCATCCGAAAGCCGGCGTCAAAAAGGACATCGACATTGTCGACCTTTCCGTCCAGCGCCTGCGCACCCTCGATCCCGAGCCAGCCGCCGACGATCTTCGCCTTCTTGCGGGCGCCGACGAAGGCTTCCAGATCTCGTCCGGTTTTGATCAGGACGAGCTTCCCGCCTGACGCGGCGGCGTATTCGTGAAGCCGTGCCGCCTGCCAAAGCGCGCGTTTTGTCAGGCTCGAAAGATTCTCGAGCGGTTGGCGCTGAGCGAGCGCGAGCCAGAAGATGTTGTCCGTCGCGTCCGAGTTCGACTCGATGTTCATCGACCTCGGCGTCTTGGTGACGACGGTGAAGGCCTGGAGCGCCAGATTTCCGTCGATGGCCCGTGGAACGTCTATGTGGTTCGACGTCCGACGTTGATTGAGATCGTAGTTCCAAAGCAGCGAATCCGCGTGAAGGTCCGCGACGAATAGATCGGCGTGGAGTTTTGCCGCGCGGTCGGAAACATCATACGGCGGTTTCGCGATCACCTCGTTTTTGGACCGGGCGATCTGTTGCGGCGCTACCGCGAAAAACCAGACCACGAACGCTCCGACAAGAAGCACGGCGGCGATCGCAACGATTTTGAAGGCTCTTCTCACGATTGACCGGAATATCGTAACACCCCGGCCACGTAAATCGGTGGCCGTAACGGGCCCAGAGCCGCTAAATGTCCGACGAATCAGGTCGAAGAGGATCGGTCGCGGAACCGCCGCGACTGCCATAAGTTACTTGTTCGAAACGAGTTACACCGATCGGCCGGCCCTCTGCGCACCGCTCGGATCAGATTGCTACCAATTTGAGTGGTGTGCGGCGGTCGGCGCTTTTCTATATTCGAAGCGTCGGTCGCGATCAGCGGCGACGGAAATCAAATCCATCGGAGTGACTATGTACATCAGATTCTTATTCATCGCATTCTTTTCAATCGTTTCTGTTTTCGGGACCGCTGCGCACGCCGCGCCGGGTAACGACAATTTCGCGAACGCGCTCGTGCTCAACGTCGGGGCGGCCTATGGAGTATCGAATTCCGGGGCCACGAAACAGCCCGGCGAGCCGATGCACGCCAACAATGCCGGCGGACGCTCGGTATGGTTCAAGCTGCCTCAGGCGTCGCTCAGCGCGGCCGTAATGTACCGCGTCAACGTCATCAATCTCAGTTTCGATTCGACGCTCGCTGTCTATCGCGGTACGAACCTGAACGACCTCGTGCTCGTCGGCTACAACAACGACTGCAGCAGCACCTGCGGCGGAGCGAGCACCGTCGATTTCTCCCCGGTCCAGGGTTTCGACTACTACATCGCGGTCGACAGCTACAACAACGGTTCTTCGGTCGGCGAAGGTGCCTTCAACATCGGCGTTCTCGACTTCACCAACAATCCCAGCGACGCGAAGGGATCGGCCTATAACATGGGAAGCGGAAGAAGCGGATCGTTTTCGGGCTCGAACACCGCGGCGAGCCTCGAGATCGGCGAACCGACGCTTTTTACCGCCAACGGCAGCGCGCGTTCGGTCTGGTATCGCTGGCAGGCTCCCGACAATTACAGCGTGACGTTCGAATTGAACGAATCGCCCTCAAACTCGCCATACGAGATGGCATCGCAGATGGCGGTCTTCGAGACGAACACGACCGGCGGCGGTTTCAACGGCTTGGTGAAAGTCGGAAGCAACGCGGACATCAACAGCTATTCGGGCAACCGCAACAAGGTGACGTTCCTCGCCAAGCAGGGAAAGCACTATTACGTCGCGATCTCGAACCACGTGCTTCCGGGCAACGGTGGATCGTATGTGACGGGAACTTTCCAGCTTAGTTTCGCGCCGCACCGGATGCGCTATTCGAGCCGCCAAGAGCTTTACAGCGAACGGGCGAGCATCACGATGTTCCGACCGTCCGAAGGCAACTGGTACAGCCTCGTGAACACGGACCAGAATCAGGCGTCGATCAACCACTTCGGCGCGCCGTTCACGAATCCGCTCGCCGCCGATTTCGACGGCGACGACATCACGGATCAGGCGATCGCAACGTCGGTCAACGGTTCGCGGTTGTTCGTCATCGGAAACACTCTGACGAACGACGTTTCCTGGATCCAATGGGGGCTTTTGTCCGACAAGATCTCGGTCGGCGATTTCGACTTCGACGGACGCGCCGATCTGGTCGCGATCCGCGATAACGGACAGAACCTTGTCTGGTGGATTCGCCGCAGCTCGGACGGTTCGGCACTCGTTCAGACATTCGGACTCTCAAGCGACAAGCCGGTCATCGGCGACTTCGACGGCGACGGCGCGACCGATATTGCCGTCACGCGCGAAAGCGAGATCGGCCGCGTTTGGCATGTCCTCGGAAGCAATGGCGGCGGCTTTAACGGTTATTTCACGAAAGTCGCGGGTAATATCGGGCAAGAGAACGTTCCGGCGGATTTCGACGGTGACGGCATCACCGACCCGGCGACGTTCTCGCTGCCCTCGGGAAACTGGACGGTCTTGAAATCGACGACGGGCCAGACCGAGACGATCGATTGGGGCGCGAGTTCGGATGTACCGCAACCCGCGGACTTTGACGGCGACGGCAGGGCCGATCTGAGCGTCTTCCGTCTCAGCGACAATCGCTGGCATATCCGGATGAGCGGCACCCAAACCTATGTCGTCAAGGACTTCGGACTTACGCAGGATGTTCCGCTGGCGTCGATGTCGACGATCACGCGGGAGTATTAGAAACCGTTTTCCGATTGGGAACGGCCGTCGGGCAATCCGGCGGCCGCTTTTTCGTTGTTAGGGCAGCCGGACGGTTCGGCCGGTCCGGTCGGACTCGCGCGCGGCATCAAGTATCCGTTGAACGCGAAGCCCGTCGGCAAATGTCGCGGCGTGATCTATGTTCCGCGAGCCTGAGCGAACGGCTTCGACGATCTCCGCGGCGAACGAGACGAACGCATTCGGAAAACCGGAGTCGAAGATTCCCAGGACCGATCTTCCGATCTCGACGCCGACATCGCTCCACGAATCGTCGCCGGCGCGCGTCACGAGAACGTCGCCGCGGTAGAGCACCTTGAGCGATCCGTTCGTACCGACGAATTCGATGGTGTGTTCGTAATCGGGATATTCGACCATCGAAAGCGACATCGTGCCGGTCGCACGTTCGGTGATGGCCGAGTCGGCGAATCTGAAGGTCAGCAGGGATTCGTCGTCGGTCGTCACAGCGCGGACGTCGCCGGCGGAGTCGGTCCGCGTTGCGATGTGAGTCTGCAGTTGGCAGGAAAGCGACGCGACGTCGGCGCCGAGAAACCACAGCAGCGAATCGATGGCGTGCGAGCCGATCGCGCCGAGCGTGCCGCCACCGGCATCGACGTCCGACCACCAGTTCCAGGGAACGTTTGCGTCGCCGCGCATCGCGTTTCGAAAGAGATATTTGACGTGACGGACCTTGCCGATCTCGCCGGACTCGAGCATCGCGCGTGCGACGCGGCGTCCGTTCTGGAAGCGCAGCTCGTGATCGATCAGCGCGAGTATGTTCGCCGATTCGGCGGCACGGCACATCTCTTCGGCCTCGACGACGTTCATCGCCATCGGTTTCTCGCAAAGGATATGTTTTCCAAAGCGCGCGGCGTGGATCGCCTGCTCACGGTGCTGCACGGGCGGCGTCGTGATGCAGACGAGATCGACGTCGGGGTGCTCGACGGTCTCGCGCCATTCATCCGTGAAATGCTTCACGTCGAATTCGTCGGCGGCCGACCTTGCGTTGACGAGATTTGCGCTCGCGACCGAGACGATCTCCGCGCCCGCCATCCGAAAAGCCGGCATCTGCACGCGCCGTGCGAATCCGGTTCCGATGATACCGATCTTTGCCATAAGAAATCCCGACGAACCTGATTCGCCGTTGCTGCGATTTTACCAGACTCCGCGGGCCGAACCGATCCGGTTCGGAAAACGAAAACGCGCCGGCGTTTCGTACACGGCGCGCTTCGGATGGTTGAATTCTCTTTCGACGCTCAGCCCTTGTCGATACCGAGTTCGAGGCTGCGGCGGCGGCGTTTGTTACCGAAACGGAGAAAATCCTGATAGGCTTCGCGATCGTCGTCGCTCATTTTCGTGATCTCGGCACCGATCAGGAAGCGCGCGGTGGAGATGTGCGCACCGACCTGTTCGTAGCGCCGGCCGACGATCTGCATCCGGACCTTGCCGTCCGGAAGGTCGAGTTCGGCATTGAGCGTCCGGCCCTCGCCGACAAGGTAACTCTCTTGAATCCGGATCGATGGAACGATGAATGCGAT
>CAZARD010000030.1:0-1349 GCA_964487505.1 uncultured Blastocatellaceae bacterium
CAGCTATCAGCTATCAGCTATCAGCTATCAGCTATCAGCTATCAGCTATCAGCTATCACTCACTCTCGACTCAAGGAGCAATTGACAGTATGCAGAACTTCAGAAACCTCAAGGTGTGGCAAAAAGCACACGAACTCGTGATCGATATCTACAAACACACGAAATTCTTTCCCCCTGACGAACGATACGGAATGCGTTCGATGCTGCGACGGACGGCAACGGAGATTCCTTCAAGCATCGCCTTCGGCGCGGGAAAACGGACGGATGCCGAATTCGCTCAGGCGCTTTCCGGGGCGCTCGGGCACAGTTCGAGGCTCGAATACCATCTGCTTCTTTCGCGCGACCTCGAAATGTTGACCGAAGCCGATTATAATCTGCTTAACGAACGGCTGATCGAGGTCAAGAAGATGATCAATGGCATCGGCGGCCGTCTCGTCTGAGTTATGCCGAAGCCGACTGACATCGCGATCCCGCTTTTTGCGCTGATGATCGCCGTCGAGACCCTTCTGAGCGTCAGATACGAGAAGTCCTATGACCGCAAAGATGTCTGGACAAACATCTTTCTCGGTTTCGGAAGTTCGTTTTTCGGATTCGTCTTCGGTTACATTCAGGCGTTTTTCTACAACGCGGTGTATGAGAACGTGGCGCCGTTCAAGATGCCGATGGAAACGTGGTGGCCGTGGCTCATACTGCTGTTCGCGGACGACTTTTTGTATTACTGGTTTCACCGGATCAGCCACGAGGTCCGGTTCTTCTGGAACTTCCACGTCGTCCATCACTCCTCGAACCAGTACAATCTAAGCGTCGCGGTGCGTCAGAGCTGGTTCTCGGGCATCGCGCACTGGCTTTTCTATCTGCCGTTGGCACTTGCCGGATTTCCGCTCTGGACGTTCGTCTTCATGCACGGGATCAATCTGATCTACCAGTTCTGGATCCATACCAAGACGATCTACAAACTCCCTCGCTGGGCGGAGTTCGTTTTCAACACTCCATCGCATCATCGCGTGCACCACGGAGTGAACGAACAGTATCTGGACAAGAATTACGGGGGAATATTCATTTTCTGGGACCGGATGTTCGGAACGTTCGTCGAGGAATCCGAGACGGTGCGCTACGGGATAATCAAGCCGATCAGAAGTTACAACCTGCTTTGGATCAACTTGCACGCGTGGGCCGAGATGCTCGAAGCGATGCGGACGAAGCGGTCGCTCGGCGCAAAGCTGCGTTGCGTCTTCGGCGCTCCGGCGATGGATTCCTAATGTTATGAAGAAGAGTTTTCTGGTCATTCTCGTTGGAATTCTGCTTGGGTCGGCCGTCTTCGGACAATCCGTCAAAATCACTCCGAGAAA
>CAZARD010000030.1:1449-7403 GCA_964487505.1 uncultured Blastocatellaceae bacterium
CCTCGAAGGCACCGGAGCTTACACCTCCAGTTTCGGCAAGAATGTCGTTGTCGATCTCCGAACCGGGAATCGGGCGATGCCGGCAAGCGTCTTCGTCAATCTCGACCGATTGGTTACGCTGTGCCGCAAGAGGCAGGAAGAGGAGATGAAGGCAGCGCTTGAAAACATCGAAAAGGAAGAGCCCACGTTTCTTGAGAGCGCAAAGGAGTCTTTCAAGTTCACGGATTTCAAGCCTGCGAATCTTGATTGGTTCCTGATCGACGACGAGGGGGTGACGTTCGTTTACGATTACGGTTTTCCGCATATAGCGCTGGCGCTGGAGCCGGACGGCCGATTCTTTTTCGGATGGGCCGAGATCAAGCCGTTTATCAAGCGGACGGGCTTGCTTGGGAAGTTTATCCGTTAATATACTGAGACTTATGAACGAACGAAGAATTCGCGTGCTCGTTGCAAAACCGGGCCTTGACGGTCATGATCGCGGAGCCAAGGTCATCGCCCGCGCATTGCGCGACGCCGGGATGGAGGTCATCTACACGGGCTTGCGGCAGACGCCTGAAATGATCGCCTCGGCCGCGCTTCAGGAAGACGTCGATGCGGTCGGCATCTCGATTCTCTCAGGCGCGCACAATACGCTGTGCCCGAAGATCGTCGATCTGCTCCGCGCGAACGGGATGGACGACACGCTCGTGGTCGTCGGCGGGATCGTGCCCCAGGAGGACATTTCCCAGCTCAAACAAAAGGGTGTTTCCGAGGTGTTTCTGCCGGGGACCTCGACCGAGGACATCGTCAAGTTCATTTCCGAGAACGTCAGAGCCCATCATTAACGGGGGCGCCTCAAGATTCAAAACGCCGATTTGTTCGATCTTGAATCTTGAAGCTTGAATCTTCGACCCTTCTTCTATGAAATCAAAAGTACGCGTTGCCAGCGGGCAGGGGTTTTGGGGCGATCTTCTGACCGCGCCGGTCGATCAGGTGCGCGGCGGCCAGATCGATTATCTGATGCTCGATTACCTTGCCGAGGTCACGATGAGCATCGTTCAGAAGCAGCGGCAACGCGATCCGAACGCGGGCTTCGCGCGGGATTTCGTCACGCTGATGCGCGAGATCCTGCCCGATTGCGCCGAACGCGGCATCAAGGTCCTGTCGAACGCCGGCGGCGTCAACGTCCGCGGCTGCGCCGATGCGATCAAGTCGGTGGCGGCCGAACTCGGGCTCGCCGACCGCGTGCGGATCGGCGTCATAACCGGCGACGACATCCTCGGCCGGCTCGACGAATTCGCCGACGGCGGGGTCGAGATCACCAATATGGAAACAGGCGAGCCGCTCGCGGCCGTGCGCGACAAGGTCCAGTCGGCGAACGTCTATCTCGGTGCCGGTCCGCTTGTCGAAGCGCTCGGAAAAGGGGCGCAGATCATCGTCGGCGGCCGTCTAACCGATACCGGGCTGACGCTCGCGCCCCTGATGCACGAATTCGGCTGGACATTCGAAGACTGGGACCTGCTGGCCGCCGGCACTATCGCCGGGCATATCATAGAATGCGGCGCGCAGTCGTCGGGCGGCAATTGCCAGTACGACTGGAAGAACATCCCCGATCTTGCAAACGTCGGATTTCCAATCGTTGAAGCTTCGCCCGACGGATCGTTCGTCGTCACGAAACACGATGGCACCGGCGGCCGTGTCAATGTCCAATCAGTGAAAGAGCAATTGCTCTACGAGATGGGAGATCCGCACGCCTACATAACGCCGGACGTGATCGCCGATTTCACTTCCATCAACCTCGCGCCCGACGGGGATGACCGCGTCCGTGTCTTCGGTATCAAGGGACATCCGAAGACGGATTTCTACAAGGTTTCGATCGCCTACTCAGCGGGCTGGAAAGCGGTCGGAACGCTGGTTTACGCCTATCCCGACGCTTACGACAAGGCGCAGGCCGCCGACAAGATACTGCGCGCCCGGCTCGATCGGCTCGGACTCAAGTTCGACGTGATTCTGACGGAGTTCGTCGGCGTCAACGCGACCCACGGACATCTTTCGGGCGAACCGCCGAAGGACATTCCCGAGGTGCAACTCCGTTTCGGCGTCCGCGGCCAAAGCAAAGCCGATGTCGAGCGCTTCACGAAGGAACTCGCGCCATTGATCCTGACGGGCCCTCCGGCCGTCACCGGATTTGCCGGCGGGCGCCCGAAGGTCGAAGAGATAATGGCTTATTTTCCGGCGCTGATCCCGAAGACCTTGATCGAGACCCGCGTTGAAGTGATTTAGCCGCCGCCGAGAATGAGCGATCAACCGAAAACCTGGAATCGCCTCGCGTCGCGCGAAGTTGCCGATTGCCGCGTCTTTCGTGTTCGCGAGGACAGGTGCGAGAACGGCGAGATCGAGTCGACGTTCTTCGTGATCGAAAACCCGGACTGGGTCAACGTCATCGCGCTGACGACCGGCGGGGAAGTCGTGCTGATCGAGCAATTCAGGCATGGCGCGGCGGAGATTACGGTCGAAATCCCGGGCGGCATGGTCGACGACGGCGAGGATCCGGAGGCGGCCGCGAAACGCGAATTGCTCGAAGAAACCGGGTTCACTTCCGAAAGGTGGGAGCGGATCGGTTCGTCCTGCCCCAATCCGGCGCTTCAGCAGAACCGGATGCATCATTTTCTGGCGGTTGACGCGGTCAAAACCGAGGACGTAGAATTCGACGAGCACGAATCGGTAACGACGCGGCTGGTTCCGTTCGCCGAGGTCGAACGGATGATCCGGAACGGCGCGATCGGGCACTCGCTTGTCGTCGCCGCATTCCACTATTATTCGCTCCGCTGATCCGAAATGCGCATCACGACAACAAAACTGGTGCTGTTTGCCCTGATCGGGGTCTTCGCCGCGCAGATCGCATTCTATTATCCCGTGCTCGGCGAAACCGTGGCGACCCATTTCGACACGTTCGGCCGGCCGAACGGGATAATGTCGAAACAGAGTTTTCTGATCTTCGAGATCGCGCTCCTGATCCTTATCGTCGGCGAGGCGCTGCTCATCCCGTTCGTCGTTCAGAAGCTGCCGGTCTCGGTGATCAATATTCCGAACCGCGATCACTGGCTTGCCGAAGAGCGCCGCGCCGGGACGTTCGACGGCATCCGCACGATGTTCGAGGCGCTGGGAGTGGTTATGGTCGCGTTCTTTATCGCCGTCAACCAGATCGTGTTTCGGGCGAACGTGATGCGCGAGAACCTTCCGACGTGGATGTTCCTTACGGTTTTCGCGGTTTTCGTCGCGGCGATGATAGTTTGGCTCGTGAGGTTCGTGCGGCGGTTCAGGATACCGGCGCCGAAGCCGCCCGAGGGAAGCGTAAATACAGATGAAAGTTGAACTTACAAGACTCGCCCACGCGAGATCGGGTGACAAGGGCGATACTGCCAACGTCGGCGTCATCGCGCTCAGTGACGCGATCTATCCGGTACTTGTCCGCGAGGTGACCGCCGAGAGGGTGAAGGACCACTTCGGCCAGATGGTGCTCGGCCCCGTCGAGCGGTTCGAACTTCCGAATCTCGGAGCCCTCAACTTCCTGTTGCACGAAAGCCTCGGTGGCGGCGGGACTCTGAGCCTGATGACGGACGCCCAGGGAAAGACCTTTTCGACCGCGCTTCTGCGTTTGCAAGTCGAGATCACGGATGACGAGGCCGCGGCGTTCGGCGTCGCAAACTGATGCTCGGAATCGATCGATTCGGACGCCCGCGATCGTTTTACGGACCGCGGGCGATCGGCTTTTTCAGGTCTTTCGGGAGCGGAGCTTGACTCTTTTATGAAGAACATTTTCATTCGCACGATGTTGGTTGCCGTTCTGGTCTCATCGGTTACGATCGACGCGTTTCCGGCGAGGTCTGCCGCCTCGTCCGACGGATCGTTCGACCAGGTTGAACTAGAGGCGCGCTTCGACGGAATTCTCCGGCGCGAAAACCTGCGCGAATGGATGAAGTTCCTTTCCGCGAGGCCGCATCACGTTGGGTCAAAGAAGGGAAAAGAGAACGCCGAGATGATGCTCCGACTGTTCAAGTCGTGGGGGTTCGATGCGAAGATCGAGCAGTTCGACGTGCTTTTTCCGACGCCGAAGACGCGTCTTCTTGAGATGACGGGGCGCGAGCGATTTCGCGCCAAGCTTGAGGAACCCGCGATACCGAACGATTCGACCTCCGGCCAGAAAAATGAGCAGCTGCCGACCTACAATGCCTTTTCGATCGACGGCGACGTCACCGCGCCGCTCGTTTACGTAAACTACGGGGTTCCGCGGGACTACGACGAACTTGAACGGCGCGGCATAGACGTCAGGGGCAAGATCGTCATCGCCCGTTACGGCGGGAGTTGGCGCGGGATCAAGCCAAAGGTCGCGGCCGAACGGGGTGCCGTCGGTTGCCTGATCTATTCCGATCCGCGTGACGACGGCTATTTTCAGGGCGATGTTTATCCGAACGGGCCGTGGCGGAACGAGAACGGGGCGCAAAGGGGGTCGGTGGCCGATATGCCCGTCTTTCCCGGCGATGTGCTGACGCCGGGCGTCGCGGCGACGAAGGACGCGAAGCGACTCGACCGGAAGGATGCTCCGACGATCACAAAGATCCCGGTTCTGCCCATTTCGTATGGCGACGCGCTTCCTCTCTTGCGCGCCCTCGACGGCCCGGTCGTTCCCGAGTCGTGGCGCGGCGCGTTGCCGATCACATATCATTTTGGCGGCGGCGAGACGGCGCTCGTGCGCCTCAAGCTCGAATTCAACTGGGACATCAAGCCCGCTTACAACGTCGTCGCGAAGATGCCGGGCGGCGAGTTTTCCGACGAGTGGATCATTCGCGGAAATCATCACGACGCTTGGGTGAACGGCGCCGACGACCCTGTCAGCGGGCTCGTGGCCATGCTCGAGGAGGCGCGCGCGATCGGCGAACTCGCAAGATCCGGATGGAAGCCGAAACGGACGATCGTGTTCGCCGCTTGGGACGCCGAAGAGCCGGGGCTGATCGGCTCGACCGAATGGGTCGAACTCCACGCCGACGAGCTTTCGGAAAAGGCCGCCGTCTATATCAACTCCGATTCGAACGGTCGTGGTTTTCTCGGGATCGGCGGCTCGCACACGCTCGAGAAGTTCGCAAACGGGCTCGGAAAAGGCGTTCCCGATCCGCAGACGAAACTTTCGGTCTGGGAGCGGGCGCGCGCGAATCAATTGGTGAACGCGCCTTTGGCCCAGCGCAGGGAGATCGAGGCGCGGCCCGACATGCGGATCTCCGCTCTCGGATCAGGCTCGGACTTCACGCCGTTTCTGCAGCATCTCGGGATCGCCAGCCTCAATATCGGATTCGGCGGCGAGGACGGCGGCGGATCATACCATTCGATCTATGACTCGTTCGACCATTACACGCGTTTTGGCGATCCGAATTTCGATTATGGGATCGCGCTTTCGAAGATCGGCGGCCGTGCGGTTCTTCGGCTCGCCGATGCGGAGGTCCTTCCGTTCGAATTCGCGAACTTCGCGGACACGGTCGGCACTTACGTCAACGACGTCGTCCGGCTAACCGACTCGATGCGCGAAGAAACCGTCGCGATGAACCGGCTCATTGAAAGCGGGATGCTCGCGGCGGTGCAGGACCCGACCGAGAAATTCATTGTTCCGAAGACCGAACGGCCAGTTCCGACTCTCAACTTTTCGCCTTTGCAGAAGGCCCTCGCGCGGGTTCGCGAGGCCGCGGCGAAGTATTCCGAAGCCAGTGGGCGGGCGATCGCTCCCGCGGAACTTCGGCGGTTGAATGCGACCCTGATTCAAACCGAACGCGCCCTCACGAATCCGGATGGCCTTCCGCGGCGGCCCTGGTTCCGGCATCAGATCTACGCTCCGGGATTCTATACCGGATATGGGGTCAAGACACTGCCGGCCGTCAGGGAAGCGATCGAACAACGCGATTGGATTGAAGCCGCACGGCAGATCC
>CAZARD010000030.1:7503-39128 GCA_964487505.1 uncultured Blastocatellaceae bacterium
AGATGGCCGTTTCGGTCCAGTTCGACCTCCGCGCCTCCGGTCTTTGCGACACGAATGATCGCCACCGAGAACGAATCGACGAATCGGGAGAACACGATCTGATCAGCGCCGAGCCAGAACTGCGAGACGTCCTTCGCGATCTCGACCGGAGGGCCGCCCGATCTCGGAAATCGGTAAAGGCGCTTGGCGGTATCGCCTTCAAGGAAATAGAAAGCGTCGCCGTCCGCCTTAAGGTCCCCGATGGCCTTACCGGCGGCCGCGGAATGCACTGTCTCGACCGCGCCTCCCGTTTTGGGCACTCGATAGATTCCGGACCGCTCGATCCAGTAAATATTGCCCGCGTCGGCGGACATCCCGTTCGCGCCGTCACGCGGACCGGTCAACGCGACGGCCTCGCCGCCGTTCTTCGAGATCTTGTAGATCGGCGCAGGCGGCATTCCCTGACCGACGAACGGAAGCCAGAAGACCGAATCCTTATCGACGATCATTTCAGATGCGGAAAAGGCCGCGGTCAGAAGTTTGGCGTCGCCGCCCGACTTCGCGATCTTTCTTAAACCGTTCGCGGAAAAGTAAACGGAGTCTTCGTCGGTCACGATCGAATGCGGATCGATGATCAGGTCGCCGCCCTTGAACAGGACCTCAGGCGCTCCGCCTCCGACCGGCATTTTCATCAGGTTGTTCGTACCTTCGTTCTTGCTCGCGACGGTCCCGCCCGTCACGAAGTACAGCGTCGTGCCGTCGGCCGTGAGGGCCGAGGGATGGTCGAGGTTATCGGCCAGCGATCTGGCATTCTGCCATTTCTGGGGCTTCGATTCGCCACATCCCAGCACACCGGCCAGCAACGCCGTCAAGGCGAATGCGAGGCTGATCATATTCACGTTTGACCTGAGCATATGTTTCGGATGAAGGATGAACGGAGCCGGCCCAGTCCGAAAAACGACGTAGCCGGGTTTCGCCGCTCACACCTTCGTCACTTCTTCTTCGCAGTTTCTTCGCTGAGCTGCCTCGAACCCGGGACGCCCCAACGGCCTTTGAGTGTCGTGCCGTCAACGACGTATATGACGAATCCGCATTGCTTCGAGCCCGACCCCGCGGCGATATAGTCCCCCATCTTGATCCCGGTTCCGACGTATTTCGTTCCGGTATCCCACGAAAACTGGAAAACGTCGGAATCCGACTTGTCGATCGTCAGCGTGCCCTTGTAATCGCTGCCGTTGGGGTTCTTTCCGGTGACGTCGAATTTTCCCGTATCTCCCTTCAGTTCGCCCTGGGCGACGGCATTCTCGGTGCCGGCCTGATTGACGCCCCACGCTCCCCATTTTCCGCTCAGCTTGTCGTTCGAGATCTTGTAGACGACCGCGCCGCACCCGGTTCCGTCGCTGCCGGTCGTATACGCGGCGGCCATCGTTTTGCCATCAAGCACGCCCACTCCGTCGTATTTTGCGCCACCGACGTTCCAACTCAGCTGAAAAACGTCGCCCCGCTTTGTTATCTCGAGCTCACCTGAATACGATTTTCCGTCGAGCCCTTCGCCGGTCACGGAATAAACGCCGGCAGGGTCAGGGGCCGTCGTGTCCGAAGTCGACTTTGTCGGTTCAGCGGTGGGCTCGGCCTTCTTCTCGGTCGTGGCCGTTGCCGTACCGTTTGTAGGCGGGGCAGTCTTCGAACAGGCCGCAACGACGATCGCCAGCGCGACCGCACCGATAATCAAAAAAACGTTCTTCATTTTCATTTGGTCTCCAGGTGATGTTTTGCATCGCACGGCAGAATGCCACAGATCGGCGCTTTTGATAAAGCGCCGACGCCGCGAGGCCGGGAATTCTCAGAACCCGATAAGCGGATTCCCGTAGAAGCCTTCCGTCTTGTACTGTAGCGGATCGACGGCGCCCTCCTTGATCGGCAATATCTTCGCCGGAACGACGATGCCGAAACCCTGCAGCCCGTTCGACCGAGCGATCCCGTTGTCGACGATGCTGCCTTCGGTATCGACGGTGAAGGCGGCAGCTCGAACGAGCTCGCCGTCGATCAGGACTTTGATCTCGTAGCTACCCGGTCTGTTCTTGAATACGTGGTACGTCGCGTTCCCTCCGACGCGGTCGAAGCGCCGCGCGTTGTAGAAGTTGAAGGTCCACTGCTCCCAGCGGTATTTGTTCTCGTCGTCACCGTCGATGAACACGTAATCGGTCTGCAGCGAGCCGCCGACCTCGGTGTTCGAGACCTGCTTGCCATTATGGAAAAGATACGCCTTGATCCGCCCATTGAACTGACCGCGAAACCACATCGCCGCCTTGAAGACGGGGGCGTCGGCATCCTCGCTCGCGTCGAATTTCAGATATGCCATCGGGAGCATCCAATCCTGTTCGACGTAGAAGAGGTACTGGTTCTTAAAGTCCGGAAGCGGCGTTCCGGCAAAGACCTTCGAGACCTTGAAACGCCCGGCGTAGAAGGGTTTCGAGGTTCCCTGAAGCGTGTTGTTGAGCGTGATCTTGAACGAAAAAACACCCGTTTGGATCGTTGAACGCTTGTCGGTCCATCGCGGCACGGCCTCGCTTTCGAACGCGCGCGCCCCGCCCGCCGCAATTCCGAACGGATCCGAGTCCGTTTTGAACCAAGGTTTGCCGTCGGGCGTGAAGAACTCGTACGTCAGAAAGCTTCCGTCGTCGATCGGGCCTGAAACCATGAACCTGAGTTTCGGCATCCAGGACCAGAAGTTCTTCGCCGCTGGCTGCTTCCAGTAGTTGACGTCCTTGACGCATCCGACCTTGAGCGTCGGTTTGAGAAGCGACGACCCAAGCGTCTGGTCCGCAAAGGGATCTGCCGATTGCGCGTGCGCGAACGACGTCGCGAGAATGAAGATTGCAAATATGATTATTGCGCGATTCATAATCTGTAACTCAGGCTCCGGCCCGTGACGATGCCGCGGGCCGGAGCAGGTGTTGCGGTCTAGTTTTGTTTGATGATCGTCGGATTGTCCTTTACGATCTTGTCAGCCTTGTCGCCGATCTCCTGCGATTCCTTTGTCATCTTCTGGATCTTCGGCACTAGGTCCTGAAGCGCGTCCCGGTAGGCCTTCTCGTTGGCGGCGTCGTCGAGCGCCTTCGGTATCTTCTTCATCTCGGTCGCGGTCTCCGAACGATTCTTCATCTCCTTCGCCTTTGTCTCGAGATACTCCTTGAACTTTTCATTGACCTTCAGCTTGCTCGCCTCGTCGAACTTCTCGGACGCCTTTTTGAAGTTCTCTTCCATCGAGGTATAGAGCTTCGTCATTTCCTTGCCGAAATCGCGTGCGGCCTTGAGATCGTCGTCATTCTTGACGTTGTCGACCTTCTTGTCGTATTCCCCGCCTTTCGACGTCGCGTCCGAAGCCGCCTTGTTCGCCTCGGTGACGAACTTGTTCGCTTCTGCGACGAGTTCGTTGGCTTTTCCGGTATCATCGCTTGAACAAGCGAGTCCGGTTACGATAATGGCCAGGACGGCGAGCGCCGCCAGTTTGTTCTTCATATTGTTTTTCTCCTGATAAGTTATTGAAGTCATTGAACTTGAAATCCGGCGATCGGGTTGCCGAAAAGCGCGTCGGTCTGCCACGCGGAGGCGTTGATCTGACCGTCGAGCGTACCGGTCATCTTCGCCGGAAAGATCATTCGGACTCCTCCGAGGTTTATTGAGCGCGCGAATCCGTTGTCGACGATCTTGCCGTCCTTTCCGACGGCAAAGGCGATCGAGCGGGCGAGTTGGTTGTCCCGCGTGATCTTGATCTCGTAACTGCCGGGATTCTTGTCGAGGAAGAAGTTCTGCGACCAGTCCGTCGGACCCGAGTCCCTGTTGAATCCCCGGACCGTCATGAAATCGGCCTGGACGATGTTGTAGCGATGATGCGGTTCGTCGGCGCCGCTCGTTAGTTTCGTCGGCAAGGTAATGTAAGCCCTTCCGACCTGCTTGCCGTTGAGGAAGAGGAATCCTTCTACCCGCTCGGCTGCGACGTTGCCGCGCATCATAACTTGCACGGCGAGATTCGGTACGTTCTCGTCTATCTGGGGATTGAGCCAGACGTAGCCGATCGGCAAATGCCAGTCGTAATCAACCATGAACTCCTTCTTCCCCTTGTTCTCGGGAATCGCCTGGTCGAGCGTCAGTTGGCCGACTTTGAATTTCCCGGCGAACAGCACTTTGTCGATGCCTTCGAGGGCATTCTTGTATTTGATCCTGAAAGCGAACGATCCGGTCTCGATCGAAGCGAGTTTCTCCTCGAGACCGGAATCGACCGGTTCCGGCTTGATGGTTTCCCAGACGTCATCGCCGATAGTCGGAGTGAACATATCGACCTTCATCCACGGCGTTCCGTTCGCCCGGTCGAACTCGACATACAGCCGGCTGCCCGATTCGATCGGCCCGAGGACGTCGAACCTGATCTTCGGATACCAGCAATTCGTGTCGTAGACCGGTTCGGCGGCCTTTGGGTTCTTCCAGTATCGGAGGTACTTCTGCGGTTCGATGTAGACCGTTCTTTTGAGCAGCGTCGGCTCGGCGGGCGTGGCGGCGTTAATGAACAGAATTGCGATTGCGATAAATATGATCTTCTTCATATGGTCCTCAGTTCCTTTGTATCTCAGTATTGCCCGGGACGAAACCCGGCGACCTTCCGCCGTTTGCGCGAGCATTGGTAGGCGCCTTCAAGCGCCGCCGCGAGTCTTGATTCGACGGTCTTCGTCTCGCGCGGGTCAAGCTCGAACCGTTTCGCGTTCTCAAGATCGGCGACCGCGTCCCGGTAATTGCGCAGCGCCGATTCGAAATGCCAGATCGCGATCGGCGCGAGTGCCGGATTGCCGGTTTCGAAAAGATCGTTGGCCGCGGTTTCCGCAAACCGCGCCTCGGCGACCGCCCGTTCCGCGGCACGCAGGCCGCTTTCGATCAGCATCCGGGGATCTGAGATCGTCCTTTCGACGGCATTGCTCGGTTCATTCGTCGTCATTTTCATCGCACTCGAGTGCCGCGGTCAAATCCTTCAACACGCTCGGTGACGGTTCGGGCGCGGCGGCGTGCGCATCCGGTCCCGGTGGATGTGGGAGCGCGCTGTTGCAGAACGGGCAGGTCCATTGATTCTGGTCTCCGTTCCGCTGCCGCACGATCTCAAATCTGCGTACCGTCACTTTCCGTTTGATCTTCTTCATTTCAATCGTCGCGGCGGGGCCGGCGTTGCCTTACCCCGGGCTCTCCAAATCCGAGCGTTCGACGATCCCGACTTTCGCCGATTTCCGGCTGAATGTCGTTCTCAAACGGTGAAACTTCTGGTAAATTATGGTGAACCAAAACGGTGAAGAACGGTGAATTTCGGTGAATCCGCGCAACCTCCGTGTTTACAGTGATTTATGGGCGAGGCAAAGATCAGGTTCTATGAATTTGGCGAGTTTCGGCTTGACTCGAGACGGCGCGTCCTGACAAAGGGCGAGGCCGAAGTGCCGATCTCGGCCCGTAATTACGACCTTCTCTTCGCGCTTGTGACAAACGAAGGCCGGACACTCAGTCACGATGAACTGCTCGAAACGGTTTGGGAAGGAGCGTTCGTCGAACAGTCGAACCTAAAGAAAGGGATCTCCGCTTTGCGCCAGATCTTGGGCGAAGACCCGAATTCGGCCAGATTCATTCGGACCATACCGCGGCGCGGATACAGTTTCATCGCGCCGGTCCGGCAAATCGGCGACGGCGCGGCGACCGTTTCGTACGTCGCGACCGAGGTGGTTTTGGAAGAGGAAGTCTTCGAGGACGAAACGGATCCGAAACACTTGTCCGCTGTTTCCCGTCGAAGTTATTCGCGTCCTGTATCGGTCGGACTCTTGATCGCGGCCATTCTCTCGCTCGGCGCGTTCGCGGCGTACACGTTGCGGGACCGCGGCCAAAAGACCTTTTCTTTCGCGGCTGACCGCGTGCGGATCGCTCGGGTGACGAACGACGGCAACTGTTGGGACGCGTCCATCTCGGCGGACGGAAACTTCATCGTCTGCGCCGTTGCCGGCCGCGACGGCTGGTCGTTGGTCGCGAAACAGGTTTCGGTGAGCAGCGAGATTCGCTTGACGCCACCGGAAAAGGGCATCGTTTTTTGGTCGTTCCGCGTCGCGCCTGACGGGAATTCCGTCTACTACGTGCTCCACGATATGAAGGACGCGGCGCGGGACGGTTTGTATCAGGTGCCGTTTCTCGGCGGGACACCGCGCAAGATAGCGGATCGGGCGTCGGGCCATATCACGATCTCGCCCGACGCGAAACGGCTCGGCTACATACGGATCGTCGGCAACACAAGTTACGTCGTCGTCTCGGACATCAACGGACAAAATGAATCGGTCATTGGTGAATACGGAGACGGGTATCGGGTCTGGGGCCTGAACTTCGGGCCGGAAGGCAAATCCCTTCTTTGCTCCGCGCGGTTTCAGTCGGACGAGAAACTCACCGGCTTTGTCGAAGAGATCGCGCTCGCCGGCGGTCAACGGTCGACGGTCGTGCCGCCGCAGAAGGATGTAGTTCTGAACGCGGCTTGGACGCCGGACCGTTCGTCGGTCATCGTCGCGATGCGCGATTCCAACTCCCACAATTCACAGATCTGGCGGTTTTCGGTGGCCGACGGCGAAATGCGACGTGTCACGAATGATCTCAATTCCTACAGATTGCCGTTCATCAATCTGGCCGGGACCGTCATTTCGACGTCCCAGGAGCGCGCCGCAACGACACTCCATATCCGCGACGAGCGCGCCGGCACCCAGTACTCGCTCGGCGGCGATCAGAACGGTTACTCGAACGCATCGTGGACACCGGACGGTCGGATCGTGTTCACTTCATTCGAAGATGGCTCGGATGCGGTCTGGATCATCAACGCCGACGGGTCGGGGAAGCGCCGGATCACCGACGGACGTGACGGCGTCGAACTCTCTCCCCGGGTCAGCGGCGACGGCCGATCGATCGTTTTCTCGTCGCGCCGCAACGGCACGAAATCCCTTTGGAAGATCGGCATCGACGGCCTCGGTCTTACTCAACTGACTCCGAACAGCGCCGATGCGGTTTGGGAGGGTGAACTGCTCCGGGACAACGAGACATTGATCGGCGAAACGCAGGGCAAGGACGGCAACCATCTCTGGATCCGTCGTCCCGGGGCTGAACCGGCTCGCATCGCCGAGTCCGACTTGACGGTCTGGGATCTTTCGCCGGACGAGAAACTGATCGCCTATGAGGCGAGCGGTGCGGAAGGCAAGCGTGAGATCGTCGTCATATCGGTCGGGACCGGCGAGGTGTTGAAACGTTTCGGGGCCGATCCCGGTTACATTCTCAGATGGACGGATGATGCGACCTTCGTTTACGACCGCCAGATCGACGGTCGCGCCGAGGTCCTGAGCCAAAGCCTCGACGCGCAATGGCCGAGACTGATCTTCGAACTGCCGCTCGAACTCAATGAAACGCTCTACAGCTTCGCGCTCGAGCGTTCGACGGGCCGGATCGCGTCGACACGCGGCCGATTGATGGTCGATGCCGTGACGATCAGGGCCGAGGAGAGCCGTTGAAATCGCCGTCGATTGAATCATTTCAGATCGGTCGCGGTTTTGCCGGCCAAGCCGACAATGAGGGCGACATATCAGCCCTTTTCTTTGACTATCGCGGAGATGAACCAATGAGTGAGATACTGATGTCGGTCGCCGGCGCGGTCGCGACCGTGACGCTGAACCGCCCCGAGAAACGCAACGCGTTGAGCGAGTCGTTGATCAGGTCGCTGACAAGCGCCATCGAGACGGCGAACGGCGATCCGACCGTCGCCGTGATCGTCATCCGCGGCGCTGGGAACGATTTTTGTTCCGGCGCCGATCTTTCGGCCCTGCGCAAGATAGCCGAAAGCGACATTCTCGAGAATCTCGACGATGCCGGGATGCTGCTCGAACTTTTCGCGCTCATCCGGCGTGTGCGCGTTCCGGTGGTCGCGGCTGTTACCGGACGCGCGCTAGCCGGCGGATGCGGGCTCGCGACGGCCTGCGATCTTGTGCTTGCGGCGCGGTCGGCGCGATTCGGGTATCCCGAGGTCAAGATCGGGTTCGTGCCGGCAATGGTGATGGCGATACTGCGGCGGAACGTATCGGAGAAACGGGCATTCGACCTGATAACCCGCGGCGCCGACATTTCGGCCGACGAGGCCGAAAGGATTGGGCTGATAAACAGGGTCTTTGACGACGCGGACTTCGAGGAAGGCGTCAACGATTATCTCTCAACCTTCGCGAAAATGTCGCGGTCGGCAGTGATGCTTTCCAAGAAGTTGCTTTACCAGATGGACGGGATGACGTTCGATGCCGCGCTGAACGCCGGCGCCGAAGTCAATGCGATCGCGCGACTGACCGAAGACTGCCGGAACGGAATCGCGCGCTTTCTCGACAAGAAATAGTGCTTGACCCGGATAACGCGTTTGAAAAGTCTGCCACGGATTTCACGAATTCCGCGAACAGAAAACGGAATAAAGCGTGAGAATTCGTGCAATCCGCCGCGAAACGCCGTTTAGTCATGTTATCGCGTAATTTTGGGCTCAATTGAGGTTCTTGAGCATTTCGGCCGCCGTCTTCCGATCGGCCAGGACCTGGCGCTCGGAGATGTTCGCGGTCAGCTTGAGGTACTCCTGGAAAGCCAGTCTCGCGTTCTGTCGGTCACCCTTTTCGGCGTAGAGCATTCCGAGCCGGAAAAAGACCGTCTTCGACGACGAGAGCATCTCGGACCGGGCCCGGTCGCGCGCCGCCTCCAATTCGGCAAGCGCCCGCGGCTTCTCGTTCTTCAGATAAAGGATAACGGCCAGCTTTTCCGTAAGTGCCGCGGAATAGATCGGCAGACGCTTTCTGGCCTCGAGAAGGAGACGTTCGGCACGAACGAGATCGTTCTTCTTCTGGAGCGCTACCGCGAGCGCTTCGTATGATTGGTAAAGCGTGTAAACATTGACCTTGTCCGATTTCATCTCGGTCAATGTCTGAAGGTCCCAGACCGCCTCTTCGAATTGTTCGTTGGCGATGAATGCCTGTGCCCGCCCAAGATACGCGTACGGGTTCGGTTCGATATCGAGCGCCGAATTGAAGGCATCGAGCGCTTCGTTGACGCGCCCCGCGCCCGAAAGAGCGACGCCGTACTGTACGAAGTTCGATGACGACGAAGGGTCGACCCGGACGGCATTTTCCCAAAGCGTGAGGTTCGATGACCAGACTCGATTGTAGAGCACCGTCTGGGCCGCGAGCGGGATCGCGAGCAGGACCGCGAGCGCCGCCAAGACCGGCCGCTCGGTGAATCGTGCGACGACCGGGCCGAGTTCCGCGAAGACGATGATCAGGAATCCAAGAAGCGGAAGATAGAGATAGCGGTCGTGCACGATCTGATCGGCGGGGAAAGAGGCGATGAAAAGCGCGGGCGCAAGCGGCAACAGGAACATCGCGGCGCCGAGCATCGTCAGGAACGAACGGCGCGCCAGAAACCACAGGCCGATGACGATCCCGGCCGAAAGAACGGCCGGCAGTAGAACGGCGACGACGCCGAAGCCGTCGATCGCGCGGTTCGGATAATTGACCGAAAGCGAGATCGGGAGAAGAATCTGCCTCCAATAGAACAGGAACACCGAAGGCACGCTGAGAATCGCGTTCGCCGCTCCGACCGCGTTCTCCACCGGGTGCGTGATCTTGCCGAGCACCGCCCAGCGCGCTACGAAATACGCGATGCCGAGCGCTGCGAACGCGAGAAAGGCGTTTCGAGCCGTCTTCGAACCGGGATCGATCGGTTTTCGCCACCTGCCGTCATCCGTCCGCGCGAAAATGACGAAATAGATCGGCAAGCAGACGAGCGCGACCTCTTTTGAGCCGAGCGCCAGGGCGTAGAAGAGCAGTGCAAGTCCGAGATCGAGATTGCCGCCCCCCGAGCGCCGGTTCTCCGCGAACCAGAGCGAAGCGAGGAACGAGAGGGCAAAAAGAAGATCGGTCGAGCCGGAGACCCACGCGACGGACTCGACGTGAACCGGATGCGCGGAAAACACCGCGATTATCCCGAGCGCAGCGGGCGTCGGCATTCCCCAGCGGCGAAGCAGCAGAAACGCCATCATCAGAACGCCCAGATGAAGCAGGACGTTCGTCAGATGCCACGCGAACGGGTTCAAGCCGAAGGCCTGAAAGTTGAGAATGCACCAAGCGGTGAACGTCGGCCGCCAGTAATTGCTGGCGGTCAGATTGCCGTCGCCTTTGAAAGCCCAGACGTCCGACGTCAAAGCCGTACCGGCAAGCGAAATGTTCTGGATCAGCGGGTTTCGGACGATCTGCCGCGAATCGTCGTAAACGAACTCGCCGCCGAGCGAATTGGCGTAGATTCCGAATCCGACCAACGCGATCAGCAAGATCCATTTCAATTCGCTCTTGACGTTCATATTTCCGCGCTTGTTCGAAGCTTGGACACAGTTTAGGCGCGGCGTTCGGCCAATGCAAACGCGAGCGGTTCTTCATCGATGGCTTCGACGAGGCCGATCCGCAGCGCTTCAGCGGCGCCGACCCGGCGCCCCGTGAGAAAGATCTCGAGCGCACGTGCTTCGCCGATGAGGCGCGGCAGGCGTTGCGTTCCGCCCCAGCCGGTCATTATCCCGAGATTCCCGCCGGGATGCGCGAATTCCGCCCGCGGCGACCCTATCCGGCGCCGGCAAGCGAGCGCAAGGTCGAAGGCGCCGCCGAAACACAGACCGTTGACGGCGGCGGTCGAATCGCAGGCCGCGATCTTGTTCATCAGCGTTTGGCCGCGAAGCGCGAACTCGCGCGCAGACCCGCCCGTCACTAGCGCGATCTCGCGCAGGTTCGCCCCCGACGCGAAGATGTCGTCGGTTCCGGTGAAAACGACGCTCCGGCCGGTTTCCGCGATCAGGTCGAGCGTCCGATGGAGAGCTTCGAGCACGGCGATCGAGAGCGGGTTGCGTTCGGCGGGCCGCGCAAAGCGAACGATCGCCATTTTCTCTGAAAGTTCGGTCTGTATGGCTGAAGTCATCGGCAGATCGATAATATTTTACGCCGCGGCTTTCGTCCACCGGAAAGCGGCTTGCATCTGCTGCGACCGAGGCGGATTGCAAAAAATCCCGCGGACGTTATCATTAGAACTAATGTTTCGAAGCAACAAAGCTCATCCGTGGCACGGCATTCCGATCGGCGAAAACGTTCCCGACGAGGTCACGGTCTTTATCGAGATCGTGCCGCGCGATACGGTCAAATATGAGGTCGACAAGGAAACCGGCTATCTGAAGATCGATCGTCCGCAGCAATATTCAAATGTCGTGCCGGCAAACTACGGGTTCATTCCGCAAAGTTACTGCAGTCAGCAGATCGCGAATCTCGCGCGCGAAAAGGCTTCCGGAATCGAGATCAGCGACGGCGACGGCGATCCGCTTGAAATTCTCGTTCTCTCAGAACATCACATCCCGCGCGGCGACATCATTCTCAAGGCGCGTCCGATCGGCGGCTTTTGCCTGATCGACGGCGGGGAAGCGGATGACAAGATCATCGCCGTGCTGAAGGGGGACAAAGTGTTCGAACAGTATCAGGAAGTGTCGGAGCTTCCGAAGGGAATACTCGAACGGTTCGAGCATTATTTCCTGACCTACAAGAGTCTGCCCGACGAGCCGAACAAATGCGAGATCGCCTTCAGTTATGGACGGGAAGCGTCGCATCGGGTGATTCAGGCAGCGATCGCCGACTACGCCGAATTACTGGCGAAGCTGAAATAGATCAGTCGCGCGGGTCGGAGAGCCATTTGAGCGCCGACGGCTCGTCGGAGAATAGCCGGACCCGAAGGCCGGCGTTCTTGGCGACGAACTCATAGAACACGAATCCCGTGCTGTCGTCGCGAGCGTTGATAACAACGATCGCGACCGCCATCTTTCTTGCGGCTTCGCCCTTGAGAGCGTCGAGTTTCTTCGGGAGTTCGAGCCAGTCGCCGAATTCCACGTCGAGGGTGGATTCGCGCGAGTCGTAGAGAAGATTGTACGAATACTCGGCCGCCGTTCGCCGGGCTTCGGTTATCATACGGTGACCGTCGGCGACCTTGAATTCGCCGGTTGAGATCACTTTGACCAGCTTATGGTCGTGGTCGAGGGAGATTGTGAACAATGCCATAGAGCTTGCCCTTATTGATCGAAGCTCTCGATGAGCCGTTCAATTATACATTTGGAAATCGGCTTAATTGCAACTGGAAAATGCGCGCGTTTTTGTTGTTTGTGAAAAAGCGGTCGACCACGGACGCGATAAACAACCGTATATGGCGGAATTTGACGAAATAGTGAAGAACAGCGCGGCAGTCGAAACGGCCGAGCTAAAATCAGCGAAGACCGGAGCCCGATCGCTGAAAGACTGGACGGCGCTTTCGCTGACGACATTCGGCGTCGGATATCTGCCGCTCGCGCCCGGTACCTGGGGATCGATGGTCGGGGTACTGATCTACCTTGTGTCGGTCTGGCTCGAAGCGGCTGCGATCGCGAAATACGTTCCGAAGGGCTGGAGCGAACCGCAGGTCACGGCGTGGGTGCATTTCGGAAATCTCTTCGCATTTCTGGTCTTCTGTCTTATCGGGATCTGGGCCGCCAACCGCTCGACGGTGCTTTTCAAGCACAAGGATCCGTCGCAAGCCGTCATCGACGAGGTCATCGGCCAACTGCTTACCTTTCTCTTCATACCGTTCACGTATTCGTGGAAGATGATCCTTGCCGGATTTCTTCTTTTCCGGCTTTTCGATATCTGGAAACCGTATCCGATCGATGCGCTCCAGAATCTGCCGGCGGGCATCGGCGTATGCGCCGACGATCTTCTGGCGGGGATTTACGCCGGGCTGTGTCTGAGCCTGATCTACGCCGTTTCGCTATGAGGATCGCGGTCATCGGTGGCGATGCGATCGCCGAAATTGTTGCGAAGACCTCGCCGACCTTGCTGGTCGTTTGCCGCGAAGCCTTCGTCGACGGGCCGCTCAGCGGCGAAGGCGACTCGTTCTGGCGGGAGCGCGAGCGGTTCGTTTCGGAAAATTGGGGCGCGCCGGTCGAAGATTACCGCCTCCGCGTGCGCGACGAACTACTCAAACTCGCCGATGTCCCGGACGGGGCCGAGATCGAGCTTTGGTTTGGCGACGACCTGTTTTGCCAGGTGAACATGTGGTTCGTGATCGGTCTGATCGGCGAAAGCTTGGCGCGGATCTATCGCGTCTTCCCGAGATCGATCGATTTCGGAGCGGAGACCGAGCGCGAGATGCTCGAAGCATATCGGAACCGGGTCGAAATTGGCCCCGAGGCGCAAAAGCTTGCGGCCGATCTATGGAAGGCATTCGCGGATCGCGACGGCGGCCGTTTATTGGAACTGTCGAACGATCCGGCAACGGGTTTTCGGCGGCTCGACGAGGTTGGCCGGGCCGCGGCCGAGATCGAAACGCGACCGGCCGAATCGCTTCGCCGGATCGTCACGGAGACCGGCGACGATCCCGGGGTTGTTTTCAAGGAATTCTCGCGGCGCGAGGCGATCTACGGGTTCGGCGACACCCAGGTCAGGTCGCGCCTTCAATCGGTCTTGGAGTTCTGAGAATGCCCGTTGTCTTCGAATATCCAGCCTTTTCTCCAGAAATACCAGACGAACAGCAGCGCCACGAAGAGCATTATGCCGAGGGTGATGAAATATCCGTATGCCGATTTCAGCTCGGGCATGTTCTCGAAGTTCATTCCGTAGATGCCGGCGATCAGGGAAAGCGGCAGCATGATCGTTGAGATCAGCGTCATCACCTTCATCACGTCGTTGGTCTTGTTCGCCGTGACCGCGAAATGGATGTCGAACAATCCAGAAACCAGATCGCGGTAGTTCTCCGAAAGATCGGAAATGCGTTGCAGATGGTCGTGAACGTCACGGTAGAACGGCAGAATCTGCTCCGGGATCTGATGGAATTCGCCGTGAGAAAGACGGTATAAAACGTCCAGTTGCCTGGTCGAGATACGCTTCAGGCGCGCGACCGCGCGACGAATGTCCATTATCTCTTCGAGCACGATCGTGTTCGACTTTTTCATCAGGAAGACGCGTTCTTCGAGCGCGTTGATCGTGATATCGAAATCATCGACGACGGGCATATAGTAGTCGACGAGCTGGTCGAAGATCTGATGCAGAAGGTAGGCCGCGCCTCGCTGGCAAGGGTACGAGTTCTGCCTGATCTGCTGCTTTACCTTGTCGATGCTTCGGAAACGCTCGTGATGGTACGTGACGACGAAGTTGCGCCCGAGATATCCGTCCAGTTCCTTGGTGACGAAGTTCGTCGAGTTCGTTTCGGTCTTGACGCCGTGAAGGATGAAGTAGAGATAGTTCTTGTAGGCCTCGACCTTCGGCTGGTTTCTCGTCTCACGGCAATCTTCGATCGTCAGATAATGAAACTTGAAAACGTCGCGGAGAACGACCTCGGCCTTTTCAGACGATTCTTCATCGTGGGCGTTGAAATCCACCCATACAAGGTTGTCGATGTCTTCGAGCAAATCGGGAAGCTCGTCAACCGAGAACCCCTCTTCGATCGTGTCCTCACCCTCGCGAAATACAATGATCTCGATCGCTTTTTTCATTGTTCGGTACGCATCTTTTTCGAACTCAAACGCTTCCTGCTGCGTAGGAGGCAATGATAATCTTTACTCTCGAAATATGAAAGAACAGAATGTGACGCTTCGGCTCGACGGCGTAACGAAAAGATTCGGCGACTTCACGGCCGTCGAGGATCTCAGTTTCGAGGTCCGTGCCGGACGCGTCTTTGGTTTCCTTGGGCCGAACGGGGCGGGGAAAACGACGACGATCCGGATGATCGTCGGCATCACCGCGCCCGATGAAGGCACGCTGGAGATCTTCGGCCGCGCGTCGGACGGCGAGGTCCACGACCGGATCGGCTATCTGCCCGAAGAACGCGGGCTCTACAAGAAGATCAAGGTCGTCGAGCAGCTTCGGTATTTCGCGGCGCTCAAGGGCGTTTCGCGGCGCGAAGCCGACCGCCGCATCGATTTCTGGCTCGAGAGGATGAAACTCGCGGAGTGGAAGAACAAAAAGACGACAGATCTTTCGAAGGGAATGTCGCAAAAGATCCAGTTCGTCTCGACCGTGCTTCACGATCCGGAATTGCTTATTCTCGACGAGCCTTTTTCGGGCCTCGACCCGGTCAATGTCGAATTTCTGATCGAGGTCGTATCGGAACTCAAGGCCCAGCAGAAAACAATCATCTTCTCGACGCACCTGATGGAAACGGCCGAGCGGCTCTGCGACGACATCATCCTGATCAACAAATCTAAGAAGGTCCTCGGCGGAACGCTTCGCGAGGTCAAGGAGGGTTTCGGGTCGAACCTGATCGCGCTCCGCGCGGAACGCGCCGATGAACTCCTGGCGGATCCGAAGTTGGTCGCCAAGGCGATGTTCCACGCCGACGAGACGGTCGTCGTTCTCGCCGACGGCGTTGACGAGCAGGAACTGCTCCGCCGTTTGGTCGCCAACGACTCGCGCGTCACGAAGTTCGAAAAGATCGAACCGAGCCTGAACGATATCTTCATCGAACAGGTCCGCGGGTCGGAGAAAGGAGAATGAGGCAATGACACAGTGCAAAACGCATAGTGCAAAGTCCCATCTTCTGCGAGCAATTGACGATCCACTAAGTTTTACCGTCTGCTGTCTGCCGTTTACCGGCATCGCAAATCGCAAATGAAAAAGTTTCTCGCCGTCGTAAAACACGAATACCGCAAGATCGTCCTCAAATGGACGTTTCTGCTCGGCACGCTGCTCTTTCCCCTGATCGCCGCCTGCTTCGCGGTCGTTCCGGCAATCGTCTTCTCGATCAAGGGCGAACCGACGCGGATCGCGGTCATCGACCGCTCGGGAACGATCGCCGCCCGTCTTCGCGAGAACCTATCCGCCGAGCGGATGCAGGAACGCGTCAGTAAGGCGGCCGAGGAATCGCTCAAGAAACTCGAGACGAATCAGGAAGAGAAGCTCAAGCGCGATTTGGCGCGGTTTCAGGAGAGCTTTTCGATCGTCGACTTTGACGTCGCGGGAAAGGCCGATGAGCAGATCCGGACGGAACTCGCGGCGAGGGTCGCGGGCGGCCAGCTTGACGCATATCTCATCATTCCGGCGAACTACGGAGCGCAGGACGCGCACTTCGAATATTATTCAAGGAAGTCGGGCGACTTCGTGATCAACGAAACGCTCAAGGACGCGCTCGACACGGCCGTCCGTTCGCAGCGCCTTGCGGACGCGAACATCAGCGAAAAACAGCTTGAGTCGATCAGCCGCAAGGTCAGTTGGGACGTCATCAAGATCGACAAAACGGGCACGCAAAAGGAAGGCGACGGCGGGTTCTGGGCGGGATTCATCATCGCGTTCATCATCTACCTGAACCTCGCGATCTACGGGCAGATGATAATGTCGGCGGTCGTTGAAGAGAAGGAAACGCGCATCGCGGAGATACTTTTCTCGTCGGCGAAGCCGTTTCAGCTGATGATGGGCAAACTGGTCGGGGTCGCGCTCGCCGGTCTCACGCAGTTCGCGATCTGGGTCGTTTCGGCTGCGGTCGTGCTCGCGTTGCTCGCGCCGATGGTCATCGCCTCGGGTGCGGATATTCCGCTGCCCTCGATCTCGACTTTCGCGATCGTCTGCTTTTTGGTCTACTTCGTGATCGGATTCCTGCTTTACGCGTCGGTTTTCGCCCTCATCGGATCGATGGTGACGACGGTCCAGGAGGGCGGCCAGTTCGCGTTCCTCCCGGTGATGCTGATGCTCACTGGCTTTTATTTCAGCTTCGCGGTGATCCGCGATTCGAACTCTTCGCTTTCGTTCTGGGCATCGGTCGCGCCGTTCATCGCGCCGATGACGATGCCCGTGCGGGTGATGCAGGAAATGCCGCCGTTTTGGCATCTCGCGCTATCGATCGGCGTCAACGTGCTGGCGATCTGCGGTATGATATGGGTAGCGGGCCGCGTTTATCGCGTCGGAATGCTGATGTACGGGAAGCGCGCGACGATCCCTGAGGTCTGGCGCTGGATCAGGACAAAATAAAGATGGGAGTCGAGATCGAAAAGAAATACCGCATCTCCCCCGAACGCCGCGACCGGATCGAGGAACTGCTGAACGAATACGGCGCGACATTCGAGGGCGAGGACTTTGAAGAGAACGCGATATACGGTGGCGGGACGCTCGAAGAACGCCGCGCCGTGCTGCGCATCAGGCGCACGTCCGGGCGGAGCTTTCTGACGTTCAAGCAGCGCATCGCGACCGATCTCGACGTCAAGCACCAAACGGAGCACGAGACTGAGATCGGCGATGCCGACGAGATGGCGGAGATCGTCAGGGAACTCGGGTTCGTGCCGCGCGTCGTCTACGAGAAACGCCGGCGGACCTGGAAGTTCCGGTCGGTCGAGGTCGTGCTCGACGAACTTCCGTTCGGGTTCTTTATGGAGATCGAAGGGACGCTGACGACGATCGCCGAGGCGGAAATGCTGCTCGAGGCCGAAGATCTCGAGGCGGTCGGCGCGAGTTACCCGTCACTGACGTGGAATCACGGAGCGCGCGTCGGAGATCTTGTCGAGGCCCGTTTTCCGCAAAAGGAGTGAAGTTATGAGATACGTTGTTGTGTTGATCGCATTGATTCTCTTCACCGGGTGTCCAACATCCAATATTTCCAACGCGCCTGTTTCGCCAAACGCGAACAAGCCTTCCGCGGGTGTCAATTCCGCGTCGCCGGTTCAAACGGCAAACTCGAACTCCACGCCGGTCGGCGGAGTCCGAGACGGTCTCAAGATCGAAGGTCCGATCGATTTCGATTTCAAAAACGGCATCCCGCAAGGCTGGAAAAAACTCGATCCGGACACGAACGCGCTTTCCGGTTGGGACACGTCTGAGGGATTTTTGAAATTGCGCATTCCGACTGGCAAAGACCTGTTCGGCGAGAACCGAACGGCGCCGCGGCTTGTACGGGACGTCGCCGGCGATTTTGAGATCGAAACGACCGTTCGTTTTGCGCCGACCAGTGATTACCAGGGCGCAGGCCTGTTGATATTCCGCAATGACAGCAATTTCCTGAGGCTTGAGCGGGCGTTCGGAGGCCTCGGGGGCGGCGAGGACGGAATCCGGTTCGACCGCGCCGAGGACGAGAACTACGATCCGATCGCGACTCCGTTGCAGATTGCGGCCACGGCCGGAATTGTCGAACTCAAGTTCCGGCGCGAGGGCAAGAACGTTTTCGCCTATTGGCGCGAGCCCGGCAAACCGGGTTGGACGGAGGTCGGACGCGTTGCGAACACATACCCGGAAACGGTCACGGTTGGCTTGATCGGCGTCAATACGGGCGAAGAGATCACGGCCGTTTTCGAACGGATCAGGCTCGCCCCTTTGTCGAAGTGAACGGCGTTCAGTTCAGTCGTTCGAATCCGGTCAGCTGTATGCTCTGGAACATAGGCGTTCCGGGCGGCAAGCGCGTCGGATCGAGAAACGTGGTGTCGAAGACCCAGTTTCGCGTCGGCGGGTTGTAGACCTTCGAACAGCATTTGAACGCGCCGTTGTTGTTGCGCGAATTGAACAGGTTGATCAGCGAACCGGCGTAGTTCAGACGGACGCCGGACCAGTTCTCAAGAAACCGCTTGAAATTATGGACGCCGCCGGTCAGTCGCGGATCGCCCCCGCCCTGATTCGGCGTATTCTCGTAACTGCTTCTCGCATCCCCGGCGAGCATTGCGAACCTGACCGTCGTTTCGCTCGCGGTCCGGCTTGAGAGAGCGAACGGGTATCGGAAGCTGCGGGAGTCGGTCCACGCGTTCGAAAGAATGACGACGGCGTCACCGATGATCGATGCCGGGACGTGTGCGACGGTGTTCTGCGGATTGTACGAAGTCGACGGCGTCGGCGACCCGACCGAACCTATGCCCGTCGCGTTGTAGTTTCCCAAAACATATACGGCGTTTTCGGACGCGACCGTGAAGCCTTTGGTGTTCAACGGATTTGCGGCATCGTAGATTCCGGGCAACCGCTGGCCGTTGACGAGCCGTACGGCGCGGCGGTAATACGAATGATCGATCACCGCCGCGGCCACGGGCGAGTCGGATGCGCCGCTTCCCGTGTAGCGCACCGCCTCGTTCAGAAAATCGGTGTCGAGCTGGCCGTTGTTGTTGACGTCCTCGCCCGGCTGCAGCAACCCGTCGTTGTTGCCGTAGATGTCTTCCATATCGTATTCGCCGTCGAAATCCGCGTCTCCCCGGCGATCAGAAACATAAACCACCCAGCCGTTCGCTTCGGGGACATCCGTGTTCCTGAGGGCGCGGCCGTTCGCTGCCGCGAACGGCGTTCCGGTCGCCGGCATCGAGATGTTGAAATTGCCGTCGAAAAAGTAGCGAAGGTTCGTGACGTCGATGTCGACAACGCTCATCACCCCGGCGCGCGGGACGTTCGATCCATAGACCGTTCCCGTGTTTATGTCGTCGTTGTAAAGACCCTCACGCGTGTCGAACATCTTGATCGGGAAAGGGACGACCCGCCGATATTTTGTGGCGTCATCGACGATCGCCGCGTATTTCCTTGAATCGCCTCCGAATGATCCGGCCGTGCCGTTGTCGATCCCGTTGCACGTCGTGTAGGCGGCCGAAGTGCATTCGTCGGCGACGACGACGTTGTATGTCGTGCCGTTCCACGTATATGCGGTCGCGAAGTTGGTGTCGGTCGCGTTCAAAGCGACGCCCGGCATCAGCCATCGCTGGAGTTTGACGACCGATCGCGAATCCTTGTTCCCGTATCCGCTGATCCCGAACTTCGTCGCGCCGCTGACGGTTATCACCGGCGCCGGCTCGGTCATGCCGAGACTCAGGATATCCTCGGTCACGTCTTTCGCTTCGACGGTATTGTCGACCGCATTGATGCCGACGAGTTCGATCTTGATCCACGACTGGCGTCCCGACGTATAGAATCGGTCGCCGTTGAGCGTCGTCGCCTGATAGCCGTCCGCCATCGGCTTCGGCTGGTACCCTCGTGCTTGGCCGAAACCGGCGTCGGATCCGTCACCCGACGGGGCTCCGTCGAGGCGCACGCCGCACGGCGTCGTGACGGCTCCGGTTCCGGTGCCGGACGCGCATCCCGGGAGTTTCCCCTTGCTGTCGGCGAGCGAGATCCGGAGGCCTTTCTTGTTGTAATAGCGTTCTTTCGCGGTGATCACGGTATCGGACGATGCAGTCGTGACGGGCGCGACGCCGACCCCGTCGTTGTAAAGATCGCCGACGTTGCGGCCGCGTTTGACGAGTTCGACGTAATCGAGCGCGTTGCCGTTGATCGTGCTCGCGATCTTGAGCGGCAGATCGAGCCGCTTCTGCTCCGCCAGCAGATTTCCCTGGAAGAGCGCCTTCTTCGCGGGCCAGACCGAGTTGCGGTAAACGACCGGCATATCCGGATTCGAAAAGACGGGACCGCCGTTGACGGTGTTCTTCAGGACGCTGCCCATATCGTGAGTCAGCTTGACGTACGATCCGGAGCCGTTCTTGATCCAAACGTTCTCGTCCCACTGCGTCCAAGGGCGTCCGTTGCGGCCGACATCGGTCAGGACCTGGCCGACGGCCGAGACCCGCGACGAAAAGTATAGCCCGGTCTGCGCCATCAGGAACAGGTTCCCGTTCGAATGGACCCGACCGCCGAAGTCGAAACGCGGTCCGGGATGGAACTCGAGATCGTCGTCGTAGAAGATGCCGAATTGAAAGACCGGAACGCGGTTGTTGTAGAACTTTCTGCGGAGCGCGACTTGCACGCCGGACGCCTTTTCGGTCGCCGTCGATTCGATCTGCCATTCGTCGCGGAGCGCGTTCAGGCCCTGCAGCAGGTTCCCGCTCATCACAACCGTTTCGGTGACCTTTGTCTGCTCGATGTTCTGGACGAAATCGTACGACGACTCGAGCCCGGGAGGCTTGAGGTCCATCACGTGCTGCAGGTCCGATGGCGCCGGCGAGAGTTTTTGGTCGAAGATCTTGTCGAAGTTCCGCGTCATTACCTCGAGGCTGCCCTGGGCGGCGGAGAATGCCTTCGTTTCGGCCGCGTCATTAGAGGCGGCGATGGTCTCGTTCGTCGTCCGCGTCACGGCAAGCGCGACGAAGGCCGAGACGAGCGTCAGAACGAGCAGGGCGATGACCATCGCCGAACCCCTGTCATCGTTTTCCCGAAGAATCTTGATCATAATCGCAACTCCCTCAAACAATTAAACTTACAACAATCACCCAGCGTCGTATTCAAGATTCCGGGTGCTGAAGATCGCGGTCAGCGTGACCGATTCCGGGCGTCCGGTCTGTTCGTCGTCATCGCTCCCCTGAACCGTGATACTGACATTGATCTGACGCACGAGGTTGAAGTTCGCCGGAGTGTCGTCCGACGTTCCGGGCAGACCATCGGGGCCGACCGACGGGTCGTCGTGGACGGTACCGTCTTCGAGCACGTATCTGATCTGGAGGTTTTCGACATTGTAGGCGATCGGCAGTTCCTGGATCTGGGCCGAGGCCGCGGCGCCGGTATTGTTGCCGAAGAGTATCCTGACAAGCGTTCCGTCGCCTCGCACCTTGTAGGCCACCCAGACAAAACGCTTGACCGACGCGACGTAGGTCGTGCAGTTTTCGGTGACCAGCGCGGTGCATTTCTGGAGCAGGCTGACGTTCGTGCCGGTTCCGTTCAGCGGTTGATTTATCCCGAGCGGGTCGCCGGGAGAGATGTCGATCTCGCTTGACGATGGCCGCGCCGTAGCCATTACCGCGACCTGCGAACTGTCGGACTCGACGAGGTAAAGGTCGTTCGCCGAAGTGTTGACGGCGTTGTTCGGCTGCGTCTGCAGACGGACCGTCGCGGGCGAGCCGGGCGCGGCCGCGGCGTTCGTGAGCGAGAGGACGTTAGACGAATTGAAACCGGTGTCGCGGTATGCGAACGAGATCAGGTCGGTGCGGACCGCAGGATTGGGATTGATGAGATTGACGAAAAGGTCGTTCCCGCCGATGACGGCCGGAAGGATATCGCGCTCGCTGTCGCCGTCGGCGGCGATCCCAAGGCGCGTCGCGACGAGATTGTCCGGGACCATCGCGCCGTTGAGGTTGTAGCTCAGTCCGGCGTTGAGCGCGTCGCGGCCGATGATATGCAACGCGGCCCGCGCGTTCTTCAGGATGTCCGAACGGCGGCTCGCGCGGTTGCGGTCGATGAGCCCGGTCTGCATCAGTCCGTACACCGTTCCGACGACGACCATGAAGATGACCATCGAAATGATCAGTTCGACGACCGAAAATCCGCGTTCGTCCGGCTTTCTCATAAGATTACTCCTGATAGTTCGTGATGATCGTCGAGACGACCTGCTCGCGCTCGAGCCGGTTGATCTGATACCGGACGGTAACATCTATCCGCCGGCGCGAGATCGCGTGCGGCGGCGTCGGCCGTTCCGGATCCTGAAGGTCGGTGATGGAGATCTGCCGCCGGAAACCGAGGATCACGTCGCTGCTGTTCGGCGGCTGCCCGGGAACCTGACAGACATCGCCTTCGGGGCAGGCGTCGTCGGCGGTTCCGGCGAGCCCGTCACGTCCGATGTCTTCCCGGATCGGATGCCAGGCGTTGACGAAAATGCCCTGCGGAACTCCGTTCACCGGGTTGGTCCCTTCGTTGCCGATCGTCTCCCATCCGTCGATGACGCCGTCGCGGGCGATGTCGCGGGCAGAAAAGATCGATTCGATGGTCGAGAGCGCGATCTGTTTCGCGATGACCTGTTTCTCGCTTTCGTATGACCTGAGAAGATTCGCCGTCAGCGCCGCCGTCGAGGCGAGGAGGCCGACCAAAAGGATCACGAGCGCGACCATCACATCGATGTAGGAGAAGCCATTTTGGTTCTTGTTTTCGATCATTTGTCTGTCCAAGATCGGAAAGCCTTCCGTCAGTTTCCGGTCTGCCCTCCGCCGTACGCGCCGGATCTCCTCGAATCCTTCCATTTGTTGGAAACCGAAAGGCTCCGGTCGTATTCCCAGAACCGTATCGCGCCGGTCGCGCCGAGGACCGTCACGGCCCGCGCGATGTCCGACTCGGTTGCTTCCGGGGTCTTCGGCGACCAGAGAAAGATCGTCGAACCGGTTGCGGCGGCGTTGGTTCCGATCGCGTCCGAACCCTGGTTGACGACCGATCCGTTGCGCTGGAACCGGAGCGTGCAGACGTTGTGGGTAAGGCTGCGGGGATAGACGCTCGGCCTGAAGTCGGCCAGCGGGACGGGCAGGATCTCTTCCGGGTTCGTTTGGATGTCCGGCGGACGAAGGCCCATCCTGACCTCGGAACTCGCGAAAAGTGCCGACTCGCGGATCAGAACGTCGTCATCGGCGGTCAAGGATGAGTTCTCGTCGATCAGGCGCACAACGCCGTCCGTCAGATCGATCTCTATCCGCATCGTTTCGCGTTGAGTCAAGGACCGCTGGCGCGCTTCCTGGAGTGCGTCGACGATCCGCAACGATTGCTCGTCGGGTTTGAAAAGGCGCTGATGCGCGGCGAGATAGAACATCGACATTCCCGAAAGTATGCCGATCACCGCCAGCACGATAAGCAACTCAACTATTGAAAATCCTCGCGACATAACAACTGACCTCGATTCCGGCCCGTGCCGGGAAAACTTCGTACGCGATGCCCTTTTTCTGTTTGAGGCGGTCAACTTGACCGATCGTGTGAATGAAAATTCTTCAATTTGACTTATTAAAAGAAAACAAACAATGTTCAACAATTCCAGAAAAAACTTCATCGATCGAAAAACTTGTCCGAACCGTCACGATAAACTTCGATTTGCGAACAAGTTGGGCTAAAATCAAGTCAAATTCAGATTTCAGGAAGTTCGGGTTCTCGCAAAATGTCCGATCAAACCAAAAGCCCTGGCACCAAGTTCTCGACTGATTGGCTACTTCGCGGCGTTTTGACCAAGATCGGCGACACGTTCGACCGGCTCACCGGCCGCAGTTACCGGCCATCGAGCAGCCTCGCAACGTCTGAACTGGTCGAAAAGCTGAAGAAACTTCTCGACCACGAACTGCGCGACGGACGCTTCGTGCCGCACAACATCAAGCTCAAGATGCAATGGGATAAGTTTTCGACCGATTCGGACGAGGCGATCAAAACTCTCGAGAACGAACTGACCGTTGCCGTCATAGATCACATCAATGACCGCCGCTACCACACGTACGCGCCGATAAGCCTTGTCGTCAAACCTGACTATTTCATCGACGGCGTCAAACTGCTCGTCAGTTTCGACAAGTTCGACAAAGAAGATCACGAGGTCGGGGTCAACGTCACGGTGCCGCAGATCAAGGTCGCGGATCTCATTCCGAGCGAGTTTGCGGCCCCCGAACCGGTCGGCGATCGTTTCTTCGTGCGTTTCACGGCGGCGGGGAAGGCTCGCGAGACGGAACTCGAATTCAAGCCCGGCCAGCGTCTCAGCGTCGGCCGCGGTTCGGAGAACGACCTGACGATCGACGACCCGAGCGTCTCGAAGATTCATGCGTCGCTCGTCGTCAACGCCGAAGCCCGGCTCGCGGTCGCCGATACCGGATCGACGAACGGAACATTCGTCAACGGAAGCCGCATCGCGTACGGAAAGGCGATTCCCGTCGAAGACGATGCGGTACTCAAATTCGGGACCGTCGAGGTTGCGTTCGAACGGATCGGCGGACCGGTCTTCGAAACCCCGGCGGATGAGCCGACCGAGCAGTTCGTCTCGTCGTTCGAGCCGCCGACGGTCGCTCATCAGCCGGAATCCGAGGACGAGCCCGCAACCCGGATCGCCGTCATCAAGAAGATCGAGGCGCCGGCTTCAGCAACTGCCGACGAAGCAAAGTCGACGATTCAGGTAGCCCCGTTGCCGAGACCGTCGATCGACCTCCCGCCGATCAGGCCTGCCGCCCCGGTTCCGCCGGCATCGCCGGATCTGCCCGACGATGCGCAGCCGACGATACCCGGAGCTGCCGTTCCGCGGTCATCGATCGATCTGCCGCCGATAAGGCCGGCATCTCCGGTCGCGCCGCCCGCAAAACCGGCTGTTCCGCCGCCCGCGGCCTCGAATCCGGCATCGGACGCTCCGGAGCCGACCGCCGATCGGATCGTTCTCAACTTCGATTCGGAGGATTGACGATATGAACCTTTACCTGATCCTGCTCCAGCTCGACAAGCTTCGCCCGGAGAAATTCTTCGGGGGCCAGGTGCTCGAGCGGACGCCCGCCGGTCTCAGCATCGTCTATATGGCAGGAATCGCGATCCTTGTACTGATCCTGATCGGGAGCTTCATCGGGAACTTCCGAAAACCGAAGCTGCCGTTCGAGACGAATCTGGACCGCGCGGTAACGCGGCGACTGACCTCGACGCTCGCCAACCGCAGCGTCCGCGTCTGGCAGTTCGTGTTCATCGCTCTCGCGCTCTCGGTCTTCGGATTTCACGTTTACTGGACCTACTATGCCGAAGAATACAATGAGCAATTCCAGGCACTGAGCTACAAGGACCTTCGAATGCGGCGTACGAACGCGTCGGCGCTCCGTGGCTGGATGCTTGACCGCAGCGGCAAGCTGAACAACGCGCTTGCTTTCTACAAGATCGACGGCAGCGACAAGAAGATCGACCGCGTTTACCCTTTGGAAAAGGAAATGGCCCATCTTCTCGGAACCGAACGAGGCACGCCCGGGCTCGAACGGACGCTCTTCAAGAAAGAGGCCAATCCGCTGCCGGAAAGTTGGGAGATCCTGACGAAATACAAGAAGCCTGAGCCCGAGAACCGCGATGTGCGGATCACCATCGACCGTGAGCTCCAGAAATACGCGGCCAAGCGGCTTGAAGGAAAGCGCGGCGGAATCGTCGTCCTGAACCCGCAGACCGGCGACGTGCTGGCGATGTACTCGAACCCGTCGTACAGCCTGAATGAGGCCGAAACGCTCGACGGATTCCTGAAACTCGAGGGCGACAAACGCGATCAGCCATTGCTCAACCGGGCGACGCGCGAATTTTATATTCCGGGATCGACGTTCAAGACGTTCACGATGATCTCGGCCTTCCGGGCCGGAAAGGAGGACACGATACTGCCGGGATTGCCGGCTCCGGACTGCTATACGCCGTTCCGCGGATCGAAGCCGATCTGCGACGCCGGCGGCAGCTGCCACGCGTGCGGCGACATCGAGATGCGCGAAGCCTTCAAGGTTTCGAGCAACCAGTACTTCTCGCAAATGGCTAATTTCCTCGGCCGCGACCAAATGGCGGAAACGGCGAAAGTGCTCGGGATCGCCCCGGTCGAGACCCCGCCGGAGGCGTTGTCGCAAGGATTCTTCTCCGATATTTGGAACGCGAGCAACAAACGTATCGCCAACTCGCTTGCTCCCGCGAGGGCGACGATCGTCACCGGCGACAAGCTGACCCTTTACGATTTCGGCGTCGAGGGAATGGGCCAAGGCCTTGCCGGCCAGATGACCCCGTTCCAGATGGCGCTGATCGCGTCGGCCGCGGCAAATCTTCAGGGCAAGCTGATGAAGCCGAAGATCGAGGCCGACCTGCAACCGCAGATGTTCGCGCAGGTCCTGACGCCGGATCAGGCGGAGCAGATCCGCGAGATTATGTCGACGGTCACCGAAGAAGCCGGCGGAACGGGCGGGGTCGTGCGTTCCAAACTAGCCGGGACCGGAATCACGACGGGCGGCAAGACCGGCACTGCGGACAAGGACGGCGTCATCGTCTACAACAAGGACGGCACGAAGCGGACACACAAGGTGCGCAAGAAGAACGAGCAGGGCGAATACGTCGAGGTCGACGTGCCGGACCGGTACACGCGCTGGGACGGTTGGTTTCTATGCATCGCGCCGCTTGAGAACCCGCAGGTCGCGATCGCGGTCGTCGTCGAGGATATCGGCGGGTCGGCCTACGGCGGTACGACCGCGGCCCCGATAGCGGCCGATCTGATATTGAAGGCTCGCGAGCTCGGGTTGCTCGGAGACAAGTACACGCCGAAGACCCAGACGACCACACAAAGGAAGAAAAAGGGATGAAAAGCCGCGCCTCGTCACACGTTCTGATCCTGCTCCTGATCGTCGTCCTGACGGCGATCGCGCATTACTCGATCAGCTACGGGGCGCTGCTCCGCGGCTACGAGACATCGACCTACAGCGCGCTCCGCAATCTTGCGCTCCTTTCAGGGCTGGCCGTGCTCCCGATCTTCATCTCCGTCGTACTCAGGTTCAAGGGAAACTGGACGCTCTACACGGCGTCCGTACTGCTTTTCTCGATCGGTCTCACGGTTCAGTACCGGCTCTTCAACGACGGCGAGTACGCGGTCGACGTGCCTCGCGCCGAACGCGACCGAATCGAGAATTCCGGACTTACCGACAAGGAAAAAACGCGCGAGATGACGCGCGCCAAACTGCGGGCGATGATCGCCGAGCGCGACGCGAAGATCAAGACCGCCCAGTTGCATTACATCCAGGAGAACTATTCGGCGGACAAAAAGGCGATGATGGGGCTTCCGGCGACGCCGCCCGCGCCGGTCGATCTTTCGAAGGAAACGCCGCGGCCGGCGAACGACTCGCTGATGGCGACCTTGACCTCCGGCAAGACCCTGATCCCGATATTCGCGATACTGTGCTGCATCGGCGCGATCATTTTGTTCCGGAACGAGGACTTCCTTCAGTTGCTGCAGAACAACGGGTTTCTGCTCGTTCTTTTGACGCTCGTGCCGTTGCTGCTCGCGGCGATCACGTCACGGGCCGGTAAATCGATCGGGAACATGACGCCTTGGGAGCCGTCGAAGATCCCGTTCCTGATCGGTTTCGCGGCGATCCTCGCCGTGATCTACAAAAATCTTTCGCGGACGCATTGGGGGCTTCCGCGGGCGAAGGACGTCGTGCCGCTCGTCGTGATGGCGATGATGCCATTCGTGCCGTTCTTCGTGCTCAAGGACTTCGGCCAGATGATGGTTTTCAGCGGCGTTTACGCGACGCTTTTCCTGATCGCGGTGCGTCGCTTCTCGCAACGTTTCGTGCTGGTCGGAAGCGTGCTGTTCTTCGTCGGCATACTCGTCGTCGGAGCTCTGCCCGAAAAGACGCAGGAGAAGATCCCGCTCCTTCCAACGCTTGCGAAACCCGTCAAGGCGATCCTTCCAAACCGCATTCAGCAGCGATTCCATCTCTGGCTCGACGGCTTCAATCCGCCGCCGCCCGAGACTTCGTGGTGGAAGGAAGACTACGACGATTATTATTCGGACCTCGTGAAGAAGAATCCGGAGCTTCCGCAGATACTCGCCGAGGACGAGAACATGCTCAAGTCGATCAACGTCGACGCGTGGTTTGACGCGCTCGCGTTCCAGCCTGCACAGGCGACATTCGGCCTTTCGTCGGGCGGGACGTCGGGCCGCGGGCTCGGCCTCGGATACGTCGAACTGATCCCGGTTTCGGATTCCGATTACATATATGCGGCGCTTGCAGAAGAACTTGGACTTTTCGGGGGATTGTTGGTAATCTTTGCGCTGATTGTACTTATCAGCGCCGGCGTGAGGACGGCCCTCGATTCGCGTGACATGTTCAGCAAGCTTTGCGCGATCGGGCTGACGGCATTCATCGGATTTCAGGCGCTCGTCAATATGGGCGGGATCACCCGGGCACTCCCGATGACCGGCATCACGTTGCCGTTCGTCAGCTACGGCGGATTCAGTCTGATCACCAGTTTTGTAATGCTCGGAATGCTCCTCGCGTTCTCGCACCGAAACGCCGTCGACCGCAACGCGGCCGCCGCCGTTCAAACGGAAGGCTATCGTTAACACATCGCGGAGAAATGAAAATGGAAACGAACTTTCAGATCAGCTCGGCATCGGTAACGGATCGCGGCCTCAGCGAAAAGCGCCCGCAGAACGAAGATTCCTATCTAGAGATACCGGAGATCGGACTCTATGCCGTCGCCGACGGCGTCGGCGGGGCTCAGGCCGGCGAGGTGGCCTCGCAGATGGCGATGGAGATCCTCGGCGAGGCGTTCGTTAACCGTGCGCCGGGAACCGACCCCGAGGTTGTAATGCGTCTTGCGATCGAACGCGCGAACGGTGCGATCTATCAGATGTCGGGAGATCTAGCGCAGCTTTCGATGATGGCGACGACGATCGTCGCGGTCCATATCGACGACGGTGTCGCGACGATCGGCCACGTCGGCGATTCGCGCCTCTACCGGCTCGACAGCCGCGGCAGCCTGTATCGCGAAACGCAGGATCATTCGGTGGTCGAAGAAGAGGTCCGTGCCGGACGTATGACGGCGGCGCAGGCGGCGAATCATCCGAGCCGCAACGTGATCTCGCGCGCGCTCGGGGCGGAAGCCGCGGTCGAGGTCGACCTGAAAACGATAATGTTCGAACCGGGAACGATCTTTCTGCTCTGTTCGGACGGCATCACGCGGCATATCACCGATTTCGAACTTCGCGAGGTGCTGCTTTCGAGTCCGAATCCTTCGGTCATATGCGACCGGCTGAAGGCGATCTGTTTCGACCGCGGGGCCGAGGACAATCTGACGGCCGTCGTCATCCGCGCCTCCGAGGCCGTCGCCGCGGGCGAACCCGAAGTGCGGACGACGCCGACCTTTGCGGATATCGAGGAAGATACGGTGACGACCCCGCGTCCGTCGGTCGAGCCGGCGTATGACGACGAGGATCTTCGACCGACGGCGGGTCTTGAGATGCCGGCGGCCGCGAGGTTCGATGACAGCGACGAGCAGTATTTGATCCAGGACGAGCCGCAGGAGTCGGAGAGGCAGATCGAGTACGAAGACCAGCGCGAGGAATCGGCTGCAGCGTCCGAGCCGATCACGGTGAATACAGAGGACTCGGTGCCGTTCTCGTCTTATGAAGAAGAACCGGCGGATTCGGGGCGAGGGTTTTTCGGCCGGCTTGCGGGCGCGCTGGTCTGGCTGATCGTCGGAGCGGCGATCGGCGTCGGCGGATTCTTCGCGTACCAGAATTATTTCGCGGCGGTTCCCGAAGTTCCCGTACTCAAGGAAAAAACGAACAACATCCCGCAGGCGTCGGTCGAATCGCTTCGCCAGGACGCGATCACGAAACCTGCCGAGGTCATCAAGCAGTATGAAACCGCCCCGCCGAAGGACGCGTCGGACTTCTTCATCCTCGGAAAGGCTTACCTTTACTCGAAGAACTACGAAGAGGCGAAACGCCGTTTCGTCGAAGCGCGCAACCGGTTGAAGGATGTCACCAACGCGGAGAACAAGGCGGCACTCGCGGCGGAGATCACGCAGGGACTGATCATCGCCCAAAGTAAGGAGTTTCAGGCCGCGTTCGAGAAAGAGCTGAAGTGGATTGAGCCGGCGGCGTCGAATTCCAACGTCAATTCATCACGCGAACCGTAGGCCTAGACGACGCGGCGGCCATCAAGGCGCGAATGTATAAAGGATGATCCCGGCGGCAACGGCGAGGTTCAGGCTCTCGACTTGGTTCTTCATCGGGATGACGATTACCTCGTCCATCGCCGCGAGTTCGTCCGGCGAAAGCCCGTTCGCCTCGGAGCCGAAAACGATCAGCCGTTTCCTGGACTTTTCGGCCTCTCGAAAATCCGTCGATCCCGATATGTCGGTTGCGGTCGGAGCGAGTCCCGAACCGCGGGCCCAATCGACAGCCTCCCGAAAACCCGCGCCTTCCCATAGATTGAGGCGCAGCGCCGACCCCATCGACCCGCGCAGCGATTTTGCCGAAAGCGGATCTGCCGAACCTTCCGAAATGATGACGTCGGCGACGCCCGCGGCCTCGCAGGTCCGGAGTATCGCGCCAAGATTGGCCGGATTGTTTACGCGGTTCAAAAGCAGGGAAGTTCGGTCGGATGATCTTCGTGCGAACGATTCGCGGTTCGATTCCGGTCTGCGCGCGACGAGGATAACGCCCTGCGAGTTTTTCGTATCGGCGAGAGAGTCGAAGATCCGTTCCGGCAAAGCGATCCGGTTCGGGACGCCCGCGAATTCGCCCGCAAACTCGAAACCGCGGGAGAAGACCGCCTCGGTGACCTCGACCGGCGAGCGCATCGCCTCGCGCGCGAGCCGCAGTCCTTCGATAAAGACCGAGTTGCGGTCCTTGCCGTCGCGGACCTTTCTGATCTGCTTGAGTCTCGGGTTGTCTCGGCTGGTGATCTCTGTCATTGCGGCGGGATTGGATCAAGTGTTTGTCCGATTCGGTCACCCCGGATCTGCTATCGAGAACGGAACATCGAATCGACGGATACGGGATGAAAATCGACCGTCACCTGTTGTCTGCCTCGCGCTGGAACAGACCCGACTGACGACAGGGTCCAAATTCCCTGACTCTCTTTCACGCACGATTCCGTTCAAGCCAATTTACGAGATAAGGCGGCCCTTTTTGCCACGGTTAGCACGAATTCTCACAGATTGTCGTGTTCACTTCGAGCAATTCGTGAAATCCGTGGCGGAACCCTTCCAATGAGCAATCCGGGTTCAAAAAGAAGAAATTACTCGCGGCAGGAGTCGAACCTGCGTCCTTTCGCTCCGGAGGCGAACGCTCTATCCACTGAGCTACGCGAGCACAAGAATGATAATAATACCGTGAAAGTTCGGATTTGTTAACCGCGC
>CAZARD010000031.1:0-16601 GCA_964487505.1 uncultured Blastocatellaceae bacterium
CCTGCGCGTTGCCCGACATTTCCATTCCGACGTCAAATCCTTCCTTCATCCCGAGTTGCTTCTGCACATCGGCGATGGACGTCTCGCGCACGTCGACGGCGAGGGTGACGCCCATTTTTCGGGCAAGTTCGAGGCGGTTCGGGTTAATGTCAGTGATCACCACGTGACGCGCCCCGGCGTGCTTTGCAACCGCCGCGGCCATGATCCCGATCGGCCCGGCGCCCGTGATCAATACGTCCTCGCCGAAAACCTCAAAAGCGAGCGCCGTGTGAACCGCGTTGCCGAATGGATCGAAGATCGCGGCGACGTCGAGATCGATGCCGGGCTCCTGTTTCCAGATATTCGTCATCGGCACCGCCATGTACTCGGCGAAACCGCCGTCGGTGTTGACGCCGAAACCGAGCGTTTTGGCGCATTTGTAGCGGCGGCCTGCAAGGCAATTGCGGCAGCGGCCGCAGACGAGGTGTCCCTCGACCGAAACAATGTCGCCGACATAGAAATCGTTGACGTTCGAGCCGACGTCGATGATCTCTCCGACGAGTTCGTGTCCGAGGATCGTCGGGACCTTGATGGTCGATTGCGCCCACGCGTCCCAGTTCCAAATGTGAACATCCGTGCCGCAGATCCCGGTCCGTTTCATTCGGATCAGGACATCGTTGATCCCGATCGTCGGTTCGGGGACATCTTCGAGCCAAAGGCCGACTTCGGCTTTGCTTTTGACTATCGCTTTCATAGTTTGATTTTACTCCAAACGCATTGATTCCAAAAGATTACGGATCGATCTCGAGGTCGTATTTTCGGAGCAGGCCAGCCAGGCCTGTCCGGGCGAAACGGGCTTTCGAGATGCGGTTCAGATCCGGATCGATCGCAAAATTGAAGGCTGTGCGAAGATCGGCCTTCTCAAGGTTGGTAGCGTCGAAGATCGCGTCCGTGAGATCGCACTCGGTCAGCGCGACGCCCGACAGGTTCGCGCCCGCGAGATCGGTTTCCTTGAGGCTGCAGCGTTCGAAAACCGAGTGCCGAAGGTCACGCCCGGAAAACGTCGAAAGATCGAGTCTGCAATCCCTGAAGCTGCACTCGAACGCGAAATCGCTCGCATCCTCGAACCGCAGCCCGACAAGTTTGCACGATTCGAATTCGACCGCGCGGAACGCGGTCCTCTTGATCACGGCGAGGCTCAAGTCGCAGCCGACGAACCGGCAGTCGACAAAAAGCGTTCCCGAGAGATCCGCATTTAAAAAGACGCAGTTCGTGAAGGCGCAGGCCTCGAACTCGCCGCCCGTTGAGTTTTGCGATCCGAAGTCAATGTTCTCGAATTCCTCGTCGACCTTGTACATCGATTCCCGGCGACCGACTACCGATAGCTCTCGAATGCCGCGACAGTCCGCGCAATATCTTCGTCGGTGTGTGCGCCCGAAACGAAACACGCTTCGAATTGCGAGGGCGGGAGATAGATGCCGCTTTCGAGCATATGTCCAAAGAACCGCGCAAATTCGGCCGTGTTCGATTTTTTCGCGTCGTCAAAATCGAAAACAGCGGATTCCGAAAAAAAGAGCGTGAACATAGAGCCAACGCGGTTGATCGTGTAGTTCAGGCCCCGTCGATTGAGTACGCCTCGCAGTCCGGATTCGAGACGCGCGCTCGTTTCCTCCAGCGCCCGATAGAAACTCGGATCCTCATCGATGATCGACAATGTCTCGATTCCCGCGGTCATCGCTAGTGGGTTGCCGGAAAGCGTTCCCGCCTGATAGACCGGACCCGACGGCGCGATCATCCGCATGATCTCTTCGCGGCCGCCGTAGGCGCCGACCGGAAGGCCGCCGCCGATCACCTTGCCGAACGTCGAAAGATCGGGAGTGATGCCGTAGATCTCCTGTGCTCCGCCGCGTGCAAGCCGGAAACCGGTCATCACTTCATCGAAGATCAAAAGTATCCCTTCTTCGGTACAGATGTCGCGAAGGGCGCTCAAAAATGCCGGTTTCGAGGGTACGCATCCCATATTCCCGCCGACCGGTTCGATGAAGATCGCCGCGATCTGCCCCTTGTTGGCCGCGACGAGCGACGTGACCGAATCAAGATCGTTGTAGCGGGCCGTCAGCGTGTCTCGGGCCGTCGCCGCCGTGACGCCCGGCGAATCGGGCAGTCCCAGCGTCGCGACGCCCGAGCCGGCCTTGATGAGGAACGAATCGCCGTGGCCGTGGTAACATCCTTCGAACTTGATGATCTTGTCGCGACCAGTAAAACCGCGCGCAAGCCGCATCGCGCTCATCGTCGCTTCGGTTCCGGAATTGACCATCCGGACGAGTTCGATCGACGGCACGAACTTCTTGATCAGTTTCGCGAGCTCGATCTCCTTTACCGAGCAGGCGCCGAAACTCGTACTGTCGGCGACCGCGTCCTGCAGAGCCGCGACGACGCGCGGATGCGCGTGGCCGAGTATCATTGGGCCCCACGAGCCGATGTAATCGATGAATTCGTTGCCATCGACATCGGTCATCCGCGAACCCGCTGCCGACCTGAAATAGATCGGATCGCGCCCAACGGACCTGAACGCCCGGACCGGCGAGTTAACGCCGCCGGGCATCAACGATCTTGCTTCTTCGAAATACTTGCTGCTTTTTTCTGTATGCATCCTGTTTTCATTTGCAGATTTCTATTTGCGATTCGGACAGGGATTCCAAATTCCAGAATTCCATGATTCCACAGGCAACAAATCCTTATGGAATCTGGAATATTGGAACCTGGAATCTCGGAACATCGAATCCCGGAATCCGTGTTCGATCGCAAATTGAAAATCAGATCATCCCCGCCGCTTCCTTCGCAAAATAAGTGATGATGACGTCGGCGCCGGCGCGTTTGATCGCCAAAAGGCTTTCCATCATCACCCTTTCGCCGTCGATCCAGCCTTTCGCGGCCGCGGCCTTGACCATCGAATACTCGCCGGAGACGTTGTAGGCCGCGATCGGAAGATCAAATCGCTCGCGCGCCCGGCGAATGATGTCGAGGTAGGCCAGCGCCGGCTTGACCATCACGATGTCGGCGCCTTCCTGGATGTCGAGCTCGATCTCGCGGACCGCCTCGAGCGGATTCGCGGCGTCCATCTGATAAGATTTGCGGTCGCCGAATTTCGGCGCCGACTCAGCCGCCTCGCGGAACGGCCCGTAGAACGCCGACGCGAACTTCGCCGAATAGGCCATGACGGGCGTTTCGTGAAACCCATTCGCGTCGAGGATGCTGCGGATCGCGCCGACGCGGCCGTCCATCATATCGGACGGCGCGATGATGTCCGCGCCTGCCTCGGCGTGGGTCAGCGCTTGTTTCGCAAGAAGTTCGAGCGTCGCGTCGTTCTGGACGTATTCGTGTTCGATGACGCCGCAATGCCCGTGCGACGTGTACTCGCAGAGACAGACATCCGTGACGACGATCATCTCCGGAAACTCCTTTTTGATCGCCGAGGTCGCCTTTTGCACGATGCCGTCCGAGGCATAGCCGCTCGAACCGACATCGTCCTTGAAATCGGGAATGCCGAACAACAGGACCGAGCCGATGCCGAGCTTGAGCAGATCGCGGCATTCGCGCAGGATATTGTCGACCGACATTTGAAAGACATCGGGCATCGAGCCGATCGGCCGTTTGAAGTTCTCGTCCTCGGCGACGAACAGCGGGTAGATGAAGTCGTTCTTCGAAAGCGACGTCTCTCGGAACATCTCTCGCAGCGCTCCGGACTTTCGCAGCCGGCGCATTCTAGTGATTGGGAAGTTCGGGTATCTCATTTGGTTCCTGTCGCGGTGATCGTGTCGGCCGTCTCGAATGCATTCTTGACGCAGTCGCTCATCGAGACCCCGCGATAAAAATTGCTGCAAAAGTACATTCCGGTATTCTCGCGCTCGAAGGCGGCGATCGCCGCGGTCACGTTCTCGTATCCGATCCGGTATTGCGGGATCGCGTGCTTCCAACGTTTGATGTGAACGAATCTCGGTTCGCCGGAAACGCCGATTATCTCCTGCAATTGGGCAACGACTGTCGCCGTCAGCTCATCGTCCGAAAGCGAATCGAGTTTCTCGCCGGCGCGGACGCCGCCGACGAAGGTCATTAGAAGCTGCATTCCGTCAGGCGCGCGTTCGGGAAAGACCGCCGAGTGAAACAGCGTTCCGAGGACCGGTCGTTTCTCGCTGCTGGCGATCAGAAAACCGAATCCGTCAAGGTCCATCCTGATCTGTTCCGCTTCAAATCCTAGCACGACGACCGCGACCTGCGGATACCGTACGTTGCGCAAGATCTCCGCAAGACCGGCGTCGCGGTCCTCTATCAGGCCAGCCGCGACATACGACGGCGTCGAGACGACGACCGAGTCGAAATTCTCGCCGTTGATTTCAAATCCGTCTCCGATCGACCCGACCGCGGTCCCGAGCCGCAGGTCGTCTCCGACGTTGGCGGCAAGCGAATCGATCAGCGTCTTCAATCCGCCTTTGAATGAGAACGTACGCGGAAACTTCGGGTCGGGCTTTTCCACTTTCCGCCTGATCGTGCCCATTATCAGGCTTCCGAAATCGCGCTCCATCTCGTACAGCTTCGGAAACGCCGAGCGCATGCTCAGATCATACGGGTCGCCCGCGTAGACGCCCGAAACGAACGGATCGATCGCCTTTTCGAGGAATTCACGGCTGATCCGCCGGCTAACGAATTCGGCGACCGATTCGCATTCGGGCGATTTCGATCTCACGAACGGCTCTTTCGCCAAGCACGCAATGGTCCGCAAGGAAAAGTAACCGTTGACGAACGACCTCGGCCCCATCGCTTCGAGTTTGCCGCCCGCGAGAATGTAGCGCTTCTTTGCTGACTCGTTCGCCGGGATGACCTTGTCCTCGATGTCCAGGAGCCTGACGAGATCGACCAATCGCGGCGATTTGAGCAACGAGTTCGGCCCCTGCTCGATCGTATAGCCGTCGCGTTCGATCGTCTGGATATTGCCGCCCGGCGTCTCGGCGCGGTCGAAGACGGTCACCGCGACGCCTTTCCGCTTGAGCAGAAATGCGGTCGTGAGCCCTGAGATCCCTGCCCCGATAATTGCAACTTTGCGCTTCATCTGAATAAGTAATTGAGAGTTGAAAATTGATAATTGATAAATGCGCTATCCCGATCATCAACTGCTCGGATCGTTCGCCGAACGAACGAGTTGGGCCAGGCATTCGGCAAACTGTTCCGAATCGTTCAAACCTTCCATCACTTCGTATTGCTCGACGCCTTTCTCTTTCGCCAGTTTCGAGTATTCGTGTCCGAGTTCGAAGAGCGTTTCGAGGTGGTCCGACACGAACGCGATCGGGACAACGAGCATCTTCTTCACCCCGTTCGCGGCCAGTTCCCCGATCACGTCCGGCGTCGAAGGTGTCAGCCATTTCTGCGGGCCTACCTTCGATTGGAAACAAAGCGTATGATCGTTCGCCCAACCGCCGCGGGCCTTGACGGCTGAAACCGTTTCGCATATCTGGCCCGAATACGGATCGCCCTCGCGCACAAGCTTCATCGGCGTCCCGTGCGCTGAAAAGAGCAGATGGACCTCTTCCCGAGACTCCTCCGGGAATCGTTCGAAACATTCGTTGACGCGACCGATGACCGCGTCCAAGTACGGACCGAAATCAAAATAATCGTCGATCCTGAACGTCGGCACGTCCCTCAAGGGCGAGCCGGCCGTCAAACGCTCCCATTCCTTGAAACTGGAGCCGGTAGTCGCTTTCGAGAACTGCGGATAAAGCGGCAGAAGCACGATTTGGTCCGCGCCGTCGCGCTCGATCGTGGCGATCACGTCCTCGGTGAACGGCTTCCAATAACGCATCGCGATATGTACGCGGGCGTCGATGCCATTGCCGCGCAGGTTTGATTCAAGCATCTCTGCCTGGCGCCGCGTCAGTTCGACGATCGGCGATTTCCCGCCGATCTTCTCATATTGCTTTTGAACGGACGGCGCCCGTTTCGACGAGATCAATCGCGCGAGCCGTTTGCGGAAAAGAAAGCTCAGCGGAAAATTGATGATCTCGGGGTCGTTGAACAGGTTGAAAAGAAACGGCTCGACCGCATCGAGCGAGTCTGGACCACCGAGATTTAGAAGGACAACGGCCGTACGCATTTTGGATTTCCGATTTTGGATTTTGGATTTCGATCCGTTTTGGATTTCGGTCGTCACGAGTTCAAGACCAATCCAAAATCTAAAATCGAAAATCCAAAATTCTCAGACTGTCTTTGAAAAAACGGGCTTCTCTTTCATCATCCTTTCGAGATAAGCGTCGAAACACATCGCGATGTTGCGGATCACGAGGATTCCGGAACCGGCGACCCGGATCTTGTCCGGTTCCAATATCAGCAGGCCGTCCTCGGCAAAAACGCCGAGCTTCGGAAGATCGTCCGCGAAATATTCGTCGAAAACGATGCCGAATCTTGTTTCGATCTCGCGTTTGTCGATCTCGAGCCGGCACATCAGCTGCATGATCGTCTCCTTCCGGACGTGATCGTCCGCGGTCATCCGATAGCCGACGTGCGTCGCCGCCTGTCCCGCGCCGAGCCGTTTGTAGTAATCCCGGAGATTCTTCAGGTTTTGCGCGTAGATGTTCTCGAATTGCGAGATCGCCGAAAGCCCGAAGGCGTAAACGTCGCAGCCAGCCTTGGTCGAATAGCCCTGGAAGTTCCGGTAAAGCGTGCCGTTCCGCTGCGCGACCGCGAGTTCATCGGTCGGTTTCGCGAAATGGTCCATTCCGATGTACTCGTAACCGGAACCGATCAGCGTCTCGATCGTCATCTTCAGGATCTGAAGCCGTTCGTCCGGCGTCGGAAGATCGTCCGCCTTGATCAGGACCTGATGTTTCTTGAGCCACGGAACGTGCGCGTAGTTGAACACCGCGACGCGGTCCGGCGACAGGTCCGCGACCTTTCGCACCGTCTCCTCGAACGTCGCCAGCGTCTGGTGCGGCAGGCCGTAAATCAGGTCGAGGTTCACCGACTGAAAACCCAGTTCGCGGGCCCATTCGACGGTTCGCGTCGTCAATTCCTCCGATTGCACGCGGTTGACCGCCTCCTGGACCTTGAGGTTGAAATCCTGGACGCCGAAGCTCGTGCGATTGAACCCGACTTCGCGCAGCGCCTGAAGGTGATCCTTCTTCAAGCCGCGCGGGTCGATCTCGACGCTCGCCTCTATGTCGTCCGAGAAATCGAAACGTTTGCGGATGTAGTTGCCGATGTCGCGGATCTCGTCCGGGAATAGATAGGTCGGCGTTCCGCCGCCCCAATGCATCTGTTCGACCGGCCGCGAGCGCGAAATATGCGGGACGAGGAGGTCGATCTCCTTCTTGAGATACTGATTGTACTCGTCGATGTGCTCGCGCTTCTGCGTGACCATCATATTGCACCCGCAGAAATAGCAGAGCGTGTCGCAGTAAGGGAAGTGGAAATAAAGCGAAAGGTCTGTGGCGTCCGCGCGCCTGTTGGTTTCCACGATCTCGGCAAGGAAATCGTCAGCCGTGAAATCTTCCGAAAAGACCGGGGCTGTCGGGTATGATGTGTACCGCGGACCCGGCTGATTGAATTTCTTCAGGATATCGACATCGAGATGTTTGATGTTCATTCTTTCACCACCCTTGATCTGATCAGTGCCGCGCGCTCAGTTCGCGCAGGCACTCTACGAGATACTTCGCGTTCTCGACCGGGGTCGTCGGCAGGATGCCGTGCCCGAGATTGAAAATATGCCCGGTACCGTCGCCGTAACTCGCGAGCACGCGCGCGACCTCCTTTCGGATCCGGTCCTTCGGAGCGAACAGCACGGTCGGGTCGAGGTTTCCCTGGAGCGCCTTCGAGTTGCCGATCTCCGCCCGCACGTCGCCGATCTCTTTGGTCCAATCGACGCCGAGCGCATCGCATTTCGTCGCCGCGAGCGCCCTGTACGAACTCACGCCTTTCGCGAAAACGATCACCGGGGCGCCGTTTGTTTCAAGATTTTCGCAAATGTACCGGATGTACTTCAACGAGAATTCTTCGAAATCCGCCGGCGACAGGATTCCGGCCCAGGTGTCGAAGATCTGGACGGCGTCGCAACCGGCGCGGAGTTTGGCATTCAGGTACTCGATGACCGAATCCGCGAGCTTCTGCAGCAAGCGATGCGCGAGTTCGGGTTCACGGTAGATGAACGCCTTGACGACGTCGAAGTTCTTCGAGCCCTTGCCCTCGACCATATAGGTTGCGAGCGTCCAAGGCGATCCCGAGAACCCGATCAGCGGGACTCGCCCCGCGAGACGCTCCTTGGTCACGCGGATCGCGTCGAGAACGTACGTCAAGCGGTCGACGACGCCTTCGGACCGCAAACCGTCGATCGCGGCCGCGTCGCGGATCGGCGACCCGAACACGGGCCCTTTTGATTCGACAAGCTCGAGATGCATTCCCATCGCTTCGGGAATGACGAGAATGTCCGAAAACAGGATCGCCGCGTCGGTGCCGATTATGTCGATCGGCTGGACCGTGACCTCGGCCGCGAGTTCCGGCGTTTTGCACATCGTCAGAAAATCGTGCTTTTCGCGCACCGCCCGGTACTCCGGCAGGTATCTTCCGGCCTGACGCATTATCCAGATCGGCGTCCGTTCCGTGAACTCGCGTTTGCACGCCCTGATAAAAAGTGATTCGTTGCTCAAGTTTCCACCCCTTTGATGAATTGTGCGGCGAACTCGGCGGCGCCCGGCCTTGTCGCGACGAACGCCGGCTCGAAACCTTTATCGCGAAGGAATCGCGCCGTGGTCTCGCCGATCGCCGCGATCCTTGCCCGCTTAAGGGCCTGACCGCCGCCTTGCCGAAGAAAACTTCTTGCGCCGCTCGGACTGAAAAAACAGATCCAGTCGAAATCCCGTTCGAAGAGATTTGGGTCGATCGCAACCGCCTCGGTCCGGTAAACGACGATTTCGACGACTTCCGAGCGACCGGCCAGCGCTTCGGGAATCGAACGCATCGATTCCTCTCCGCGTATGAAAAGCACGCGTTTGCCGGCGAGTTCGGCGACCGGGATCGCGGCGACGAGCTCGGAAGCGTTGTTCGCGGCTTCATAGTAACGCAGATCGAACCCGCGATCCTTCAGGACCTCGAAACTGCTCCGGCCGAGCACGTAGAGTTTTCCCTGGAATCCGTTGGCAGCCCCGACCAACTCGGCCGCCCGTCGGCTTGTAATGAAGACGGCATCGAAATCCGGGCCGATCGACACCGGTCCGACGAGCGGAACGGTCTTGATCGACGGACAGTTTTCGACCCTGAAACCGTGCCGTTCGAGGATCTCGCTGAACAGGTCACGGTCGCGGACGACGAGCACCGAGGTCATCACATCACCTCGCCGCCCGCTCCGGCAGCGGCATCCCGCGCGAGTCCGAGGATCTCGGCGGCACCGGCGTCAAGACAGGTTTCGGCGAGACGGACGCCGATCTCTTCGGCATCGGCGGGCGCGCCCCCGGACGACTCGCGGATAACGCGCGCGCCGTCGGTCGTGCCGACGAATCCCTCGAGCCGCAGCTTCTTGTCAGAGATCGTCGCGTACGCGCCGATCGGCACCTGGCAGCCGCCCTCGAGGCGTCTCAAAAAAGCCCGCTCGGCCGTCACGCAGGCTTCCGTCTCGCGGTCGTTGAATGCCCCGAGCATCGTTTCGACCGCTTCGTCGCCGTCTCGAATCTCGACCGCCATCACGCCTTGGCCGACGGCCGGCAGCAAGATGGTCGTCGGCACGACCTGGCTGATGTGCGAGTCGAGTCCGAGTCGGTGTACGCCTGCGTAGGCGAGAATGAGCGCGTCGAGGTCTGACGCGCGAAATTTTTCGATCCGTGTCGGGACGTTCCCTCGGATCTCAACGATCTCGAGGTCCGGCCGATACGCGAGCAACTGGCTCCGGCGTCGGAGACTTCCGGTCGCGACCCGCGCGCCTTGCGGCAGATCGTCGATCGTCCCGAACTTTCTCGAGATCAGAACGTCGTTCGGTGTCTCACGCTGACTGACCGCGCCGATGCGCAGTCCCTCGGGCTGGACTGTCGGGAGATCCTTCAGGCTGTGGACCGCGAGATCGATCTCACCGGCAAGCAACGCCGTCTCGATCTCCTTCGTGAAAAGACCTTTGTCCCCGATTTTCGAAAGCGCCGTATCGAGTACCGCGTCTCCCTTCGTTTTGATGATCCGGACTGCGAAGTCGGCGTCCGGCCAGGATGCCTCGAGCGTCGCTTTGACGAAGCCGGTTTGCCAAAGCGCCAGATCGCTGCCGCGCGAACCGATCCGGACCGTCGGCCGACCGCCGATTTTTGTTTCGTTATGCAGCAACGCTCAGTTTCTCCTTAAAGAACTCTTCCTTCATCTCTGCCAGGTGCCGAACGACCTCGAAATGCCCGCCGAAATCCGTGCCGTGACTCATCGCGAGTTTGTGCAAATAGGGAAGGTTTCCAAGAAGGAACTCCTTCACGCTGACGATCTCGCGCTGCGTTTCGGGGTCTGGCTTCGATCCCGCGTGCATCGTCGCGGGCAGAAGCGGCAATGAATAGTACCAGATCAGAAAATCCGACATTTCACGCATCAGCATTTGGTTGACCAGCGGCAGGTCCGCCATCCGGCGCTGGTGGTTGCGGTCGATGATCGCCGTCAGGTCGTCGACGTTCTTGAGTTCGACATTCTCGGCCTGGACCGCGTCCGGCGCGATGTCGCGCGGAACGGCGATGTCGATAAGGAGAACCGGTCGTTCGCGGCCGATGAAATCCGATCTTCCGAGGATCGGTTCTGTCGAACTCGTCGATGAAATGACGATGTCGGTCTGGGGCAGGCGATCCCGAAACCTTTCAAAATCGATGACCTCGGCCTCGAATTCACACTCCGCGCGCAACGCGTCGAGCATCTCGTCGGCCCGCGAGCGCGTGCGGTTCGTCAGAAGGATCTTCCCGACCTTCTTCTTGATCAGGCTTTCCGCCGTGAGGCGCGCCATGTTACCAGCGCCGATGATGAGCACCGTCGCGTCGGCGAGCGAACGCCACGAATGCGACGCCAGTTCGACGGCGGCCGAGCTTATCGAGACGGCGCCCCGGTGGAGATTCGTCTCGGTGCGGACCATTTTGCCAAGCTTGAAACTGCGTTGGAACATCTGGTTCAGGATCTTCCCGGTAGAACGATAGCGGTCCGCCAGCAGAAAGGAATCCCGGACCTGACCGAGTATCTGCATATCGCCGATGATCTTCGAATCGAGGCTCGTCGTGACCTTGAAGAGCTGCTGGCAGGCGGCGCAAGAGATGATGCCGAAGAAATCCTCACGGCGGACGAAATCGCGCGCGTTCTTGAAATCGATCACAAGGTCCTTGTAGTAATCGAGATCGTGATCATTATTGGTGGCGACCCCGTAGATCTCGAGCCGGTTGCAGGTCGAAATGACGACCGCCTCGTCGAGCGTCTCGCGCAACCGATCGATAAGTGCGGGAATTTCCACATCGCTCACGTAAAGACGTTCGCGAATTTCCACGGGTACCGTCTTGTGATTGACGCCGATGGCGAATAGTACGGATTGCTCAATTGCTTCCAAAGCTTCATTCATAAGCGATCAAGGGACGCTTATGCCTCCGCGAAAATTAATCTTACAAAAGAAGATCGCCCAATGTCCGACGCGCATCGATTAACTCGTCTAATAACGATGATTAAGACGCCGGGAGCGGATCTTCCGTTTTTTCCGAACGGAGCGCCTGAACCGCATTCTATCTGCTGAATGATTCAAATGAATGCCTTGTACGTATTTTCAGATCGGAATTTCCGATCTGACGCGGTTGTCAGCGCCTTTTCAAAATGCCGTCGTTTATAAGCAATGCTGATCTATTGACGACACGCAATCAACGGTTGCAAAAGCTATTCCACAAAACGGACAAATCACTCCGCTTTTGTTCTCCGTTCGTTCGTCCCGCCGGCATCGCCCGGATCGGCGACCTGTCCGGATCGCCTGTGTTATATTCGATCAGGCAATGTTGAAGATCGAAAACTACATCGACGGCCGGCTGACGGGGCCCGTTTCGGGCGACTATTTCGAAAATTTCGATCCTTCCCAGGGCGAGGCCTATTCCTTGATCCCGGATTCGGACGGGCGCGATGTCGCGGCCGCCGTCGACGCCGCGCGGCGGGCTTTTTGGGACTGGTCGCGGACGAGCGGCGAGGAAAGATTCGAGATCCTGATGCGCATCGTCAGGCTTATCGAACGCGATCTCGAAACGCTCGCGATGGCCGAGAGTATCGACAACGGAAAGCCCGTGAGCCTTGCGCGGCGAGTCGATATCCCGCGTGCCGCGGCGAATTTCAGGTTCTACGCGACGGCGCAGATGCATCTCGCGAATGAGTCGTACGATACCGCGGGCGCCGCGGTCAATTACACGTTGCGCCAGCCCATCGGCGTCGTGGGCTGCATCTCGCCGTGGAACCTTCCGCTATATCTTTTCACGTGGAAGATCGCCCCGGCGATCGCCGCGGGCTGCACGGTCGTCGCGAAGCCGTCCGAGGTGACGCCGATGACCGCGTACCTGTTGTCGAAGATCGCGATCGAGGCCGGACTCCCGCCCGGCGTTCTGAACATCGTTCACGGGACCGGACCAAAGACCGGCGCGGCGATCGTCGGGCATCCCGAGATCAAGGCGATCTCTTTTACCGGCGGAACCGCGACAGGCGAATGGATCGCGCGCGAGGCCGCGCCGCGTTTCAAGAAGCTGTCTCTGGAACTCGGCGGGAAGAATCCGAACATCATCTTTGCCGACTGCGATTACGATTCGATGCTCGAAACGACATTGCTTTCGTCCTTTTCGAACCAGGGCGAGATCTGTCTCTGCGGGTCCCGGATCTTTGTCGAGCGCCCTTTGTATGACCGCTTCCGTGCGGATTTCGTCGAGCGAACGAAGGGTCTCAAGGTCGGCGATCCGCGAGTCGCCGATTCAGACCTCGGCGCGATCGTCTCAAAACAGCATTTCGACAAGATCCGTTCCTACATCGACCTCGCGCGGACGGAAGGCGGCCGTGTGCTCGCCGGAGGGGGCGTTGCCGCGGTCGACGGATTCGCCGGCTGGTTCCTCGAACCGACGGTGATAGAAGGATTGCCGTTCGATTGCCGCACGAATCAGGAAGAGATCTTCGGGCCGGTCGTGACGATCCAGCCGTTCGACGACGAAGAAGAGGTTCTGGGCTACGCGAACTCCGTGCGGTACGGGCTGGCCTCGACCGTCTGGACCAGCGATCTGACACGAGCGCACCGCGTCGCGGCGAGGATCGAGGCCGGGATCGTTTGGATCAACTGCTGGCTCCTGCGCGATCTGCGGACGCCGTTCGGCGGAGTCAAGGATTCCGGAATCGGCCGCGAAGGCGGATTCGAGGCGCTGCGGTTCTTTACCGAAGAGAAGAACGTCTGCGTCAAGGTCCGGTTGTAGATCTTCGATTTTGGATTTTGGATTTTGGATTTTCGATTTTGGAATCTGGAACCTGGAACCTGGAATCTGGAACCTGGAATCTGAAATCTGGAATCCGCAAATTTTTGATAGGAAGTCGACGCGACAGCGCTGACGACGGGATTTCGGCCGCCGTCTACCGTCTACTGTCTACCGTCTACCAGTTATGACTACACAACCGATACGTATCGAAACCGGCGAAGAGGTCGCCTTCGAGTTGATGAAGTTCATCGCCGAGAAGGAGAGCCGCACGTTGTCTCAGGACGAGATCCGCGATTATTATCTTGACTTGTTCGTTGAATGCGCGAGCGTCGTTTACGACGGCGAACGGTTTGACGAAACCGAGGAATAGTCTCCGGACCTGGCTGACCTATGAGTGATCGAACCGTCGAATCGTCGCGGGCCCCCGAGCCCGTCGGTCTCTATCCGCACGCCCGGCGCGTCGGAGACCTTTTGTTTCTGTCCGGCGTCGGGCCGCGCGAACGCGGCTCGAAGAAGATTCCGGGCGTCGAGCTCGACGAGGATGGCAATATTGTCTCGTATGACATCGAGGCCCAGTGTCATTCTGTGTTCAGGAACGTCCGGTACATTCTCGAGGACGCGGGATCGTCATGGGACAAGATCGTCGACGTGACCGTCTTTCTGACCAATATGAAAGACGATTTCGCGATCTACAACCGCCTTTACGCCGAGTATTTCGCGGAGAACCGGCCTTGCCGGACGACGGTCGAGATCAACTGCCTACCGACGCCGATCGCCATCGAACTTAAGGTGATCGCAACGATCTAAGGGGTTTTTTTGGAGTTTTGAGGGCTGTTCACCGCGAATCGAAGGCAGTTCGCGGATTCGATTGAGTTCGTCGTCGGGAGACTGGTCGAAATCATTGGGGTCTCACGGAGTGACCATTGTGAACTAACGATTCTATGAAGGATTCCAATTTGAATTTCCACGCTTCGTCGCCGATATTTCGTGTCAGCGATTTGGCGAGAAGTCTTGACTACTTCAACAAAGTCCTTGGTTTCGCGACCGATTGGGGCCACGAGAGCGGATTTGCCTCGGTCTCGCGACAGGCGGCAAACATATTGCTCTGCCTGAACGATCAGGGAAATCCGGGAACCTGGATCTATATCGGCGTCGGCGACGTCGTTCGCCTGCACGAAGAACTCGCTGAAAAAGGCGCAATCATAAAACTTCGGCCGACCAACTATCCGTGGGCGATGGAGATTCACGTTACCGACCCCGACGGCAACGTCATCCGATTCGGATCCGAACCCGATGCGACGCGACCCTTTGACGACTGGGTTTTTTGGTACAAATGAGATACATCGCGCTTTTTCGCGGCATAAACGTCGGCGGCAAAACGGTCGTGAAGATGGAACGTCTCCGCGAACTTCTATCTGAGATCGGTTTCACCGGTGTCAGGAGTTACATCCAAAGCGGGAATGTAGCGTTCGATTCGCCGATGGACGAGGCCGGTTGCCGTGAATCGATAGCATACGGCTTCGAATCGGAGTTCTTCAAGACGGAGGTGATGGTGCGTTCGATCGAATCGATCCGCGGGATGATCTCCGCCAACCCGTTTGCGGATCAGACCTTCGATGACAAGCAGATGCACCTCGTCTTTCTTTCCGAGCCGATGGGTGATGAAAGATCGGCGATCCTGACGTCGCACAACAGCGAGACGGAAACGTTCGAAGTACGCGACCGCGAGGTTTATTGCCTTCTTCGCGCGGGCGTCGCCGACAGCCTCCTTGGCAGGAAGTTCATCGACAACAAACTGAAGATCGCGGCAACCGCCCGAAATTGGCGGACCGTCAAGATGATATCGACACTGTGAAGCGAAACGATCTTGTCACGATCGCACTGGCGATCTTTTTTTTGGTCGCGCCCGTCGCGGCGCAACGAAAATCGGAGAACGTGATCCTGATCACGCTCGACGGCGCCCGGACGGAGGAGATCTTCGGCGGAATCGACATCGACCTCTACCCGCGGATCTACCGTGACGCAGCCCAACGCGCGACCTTCAAGACGTACAACGCGGCGTCGCCCGTTCAACGGCGCGAGAAACTGATGCCGTTCTTCTGGCGTTTGATGCGCGAACGCGGATCGATCGCCGGCAACCGGCAGCGTGGGAGCCGTGCCGAGACGACGAACGATCTTCTGTTCTCGTATCCGGGATACTCGGAGATCGTGACCGGCCGGGCGCGCGACGAAGTCATCAAAAGCAACGATCGGGTCCAGAACAAGTTCCCGTCGTTCCTTCAATTTCTGCAGCGAAAGATGAAGCTGGGAAGAAACGGCGTCGCGGTCTTCGCTTCCTGGAACGTCTTCAACGAGATCGTCACGAGCGACCCAAACGCGTTTCTCGTCAACGCCGGCTACGAGCCGTACGATTCGGCCGATCCGGAGACAAGCCTGCTCAATACGATTCAGACCGAGGCCCCGACGCCTTGGGATTCGGTCCGCCACGATTATTACACTTTCAGATTCGCGTTGGAGCATCTTCGCAGATACCGTCCGCGTGTTTTGCATATCGGTTTCGGCGAGACCGACGACTGGGCGCACGACAAGAACTACGACCGGATGATCGACGCGCTCCGCAGGACCGACTCGTATCTCCGGGATCTTTTCGCGTTTATCGACTCCGACTTGAAGTACCGCGGGAAAACGACCGTCGTCATCACGGTCGATCACGGGCGCGGATCGACCGAAAAGGACTGGCATTCGCACGGCGAGGACATTCCCGACGCGCGGAACATCTGGATGGCCTTCGTCTCGCCCGACTGGAGGCTGCGCGGCGAATGGACCAAGGCGCCGACGGTCTATCAGGACCAGATCGCGGCGACGCTTACGAAAGCTCTCGGATTCGACTATTCTGGACAGGATGCGGAAGCCGGCAAACCGATCGGGCTTCTGTTCGAAAAGTGATATGGCAATTCAACGACCCTTCAATTTCCGGCGGTGGATCGACGGCAACCGGCATCTTCTGAAACCGCCGGTCGGAAACAAACTGGTTTACGAGGACGCGGAATTCATCGTGATGGTCGTCGGCGGGCCGAATTCGCGCAAGGACTATCACTGGGAAGAGGGCGAGGAGTTCTTCTACCAGATCGAGGGCGACATCACGGTCAAGGTGCAGGAAGACGG
>CAZARD010000031.1:16701-31289 GCA_964487505.1 uncultured Blastocatellaceae bacterium
AGGAGTTCTTCTACCAGATCGAGGGCGACATCACGGTCAAGGTGCAGGAAGACGGAAAGGCCGTCGATGTCCCGATCCGCGAGGGCGAGGTCTTTCTGCTCCCGCCGCGCGTGCCGCACAATCCGGTCCGCGGCGCGAACACGGTCGGTCTCGTCATCGAGCGCAAGCGCCGCGAAGGCGAACTCGACGGCCTCCTCTGGTTCTGCGAGAACTGCAACGAGAAACTCTTCGAAGAGTATTTTCAACTGACCGACATCGTAAATCAGTTCCAGGGCGTCTTTCGGAAGTTCTACGGTGATGTCGGCCTCAGGACCTGCAGATCGTGCGGCACGGTGATGGAACCGCCGCCGGTCGTCGGCTGATGCTGTTTTGGAGTTTCCGGATCCGGAGATCTTGGTCGAAAGCGGAAATCGAACATCCAAAAGCAAAAATCGTGAAGATCGACATACATACACATATCCTGCCGCGCGAGATTCCGCGCTGGAAGGAAAAGTTCGGCTACGGCGGGTTCATCACGCTCGAGCACCACAAGCCCTGTTGCGCCCGGATGCTGAAGGATGACGGCCATTTCTTCCGCGAGATCGGGGACAATTGTTGGTCGGCCGAACGCCGGATCGAAGAATGCGACTCGCAGGGCGTCGACGTTCAGGTGCTTTCGACGGTTCCGGTGATGTTCAACTACTGGGCGAAACCGGCCGACGGCGTCGCAACTTCGGCATTCCTGAACGATCACATCGCCGAGATCGTCGGCCGTTTCCCGGATCGCTTCGTCGGCCTCGGCACGGTTCCGATGCAGGACGCGGAGCTCGCCGTCCGTGAGCTGGAGCGCTGCCGGACGATCGGGCTCAAGGGCGTTCAAATTGGCACCAACGTCGATCAGATGAATCTTGGCGAGTCCCGGTTCTTCGATTTCTTCAAAGCCTGCGAAGAACTGTCGATGGCGGTCTTCGTTCATCCGTGGGAAATGATGGGCGAGGCCGAAATGAAGAAATACTGGCTACCGTGGCTGGTCGGAATGCCCGCCGAGACGTCGCGCGCGATCTGTTCGCTGATCTTCTCCGGCACACTCGAAAGATGCCCCGATATGCGGATCTGTTTCGCGCATGGCGGCGGATCGTTCCCTTCGACCGTCGGCCGCATCTCTCATGGTTTCGACGTCCGCCCCGATCTGTGCGCGATCGACAATCCCGTAAACCCGCGCGAGTATGTGCGCCGGATCTACTACGACTCGCTGGTCCACGACGCGCCGATGCTCAGATATCTCCTCGAACTCGCCGGCGCCGAACGCATCGCGCTCGGTACGGATTATCCGTTCCCGCTGGGCGAAGAGGTCGCCGGCAGCCTGATCGACTCGATCGGACTCGATGAAGCGACAAGGTCGAGACTGCTCTCCGGAACTGCGCTTGAATGGCTTGGGATCTCCGGAACGTGATCTCGCTTCGATCCTTCCGCCGCACCGAACGACGGCGACGTTTCTTTGTCGGGCCGGCGCGTCGCTTTCAGCGACGATGCATATCCGGCCAGACCCCCAGGGTTCGCTGCGTTTCACCCTGGGCTTTAATTGACGTCGCCTTCGGCGACCCATTTATCCCGGATTACGCGATGGATCGGCCCAACGTCCTTTCGCCACGCCTTGCACCGGATTCTCCTGCAATGTTCCGCGTTTTCTTCTTCCTCGCGCGATTCGTGAAATCCGCGGCAGAATCTTTCCGATCCGCAATCCGGTTTTATGCCGTCGGGCAGATGGAATTTTTTTCTTCGCGCCGTCGGGCGGCAGACCGATCGGGCAACCATCGTGCGATCCGGTTGCGGCCAAGCTCGGCGGATGTTCGGCAATCAGCGATCGAAAGTGATATATTCGACCTATGAAGCTCAGGATTCGCGGCAATACAATTCGCGTTCGGCTGACGCAGAGCGAGGTCGCTGCCTTCGCCGATCATGGTTTCATCGAGGAGATCACGGACTTCGGTCACGGGCAGATCCTTGTCTGCGCGTTGACCGCGTCGGAGCATACGAACCCGCGCGCGACTTTCGTCAACGGCACCATCGAGATCTCGTTGCCCGATGATTCGGTCGCCGAATGGGCGGCTTCCGATTCGGTTTCTATCGAGGGCGCAACCGAAACGCTCAGCATCCTTGTCGAGAAAGATTTCAAATGTCTCACGCCGCGCGACGTTGACGAAGACGCGGACACTTTTCCCCATCCGCGATCGTCCGAAAACTGCTGAAGATTTTGTCCCGGATGTGATTCCAATCATGTTTTTACCGCGCCGGACGACCTATCATCCGAATCAATGAAGTTTTTTCGGAGGTAAGGAATGCAGACTTTGACTAACAGAACCGTGCGCGAGATCGCACTTGAAATGCCGGTCACGACCAGGGTTTTCGAGGAATTCAAGATCGATTACTGCTGCGGGGGACGACGCGCTTTCGACGAGGCGTGCCAGCTTGCCGGAGCCGATCCGGCGATAGTTTCGAAAAAGATCGAGGAGGTCGTTGCGAACGGCGCGGGCTCAGATACCTTGTGGCTCAATTCGGCGAGCCTGCGGACGATCATCGGTTACATCGTCGATAAGCATCACGTTTATGTACGCGAAGAGATAGCTGCTCTGGGTCCGCTGATGGCGAAGGTCGCGAACCGGCACGGCGAGAATCACCCGGAACTGCCGGGGCTTGAGCGCAATTTCGCGCTCCTGCGCGACGATCTGCTGCAACACTTGGAAAAAGAAGAGAAGATCCTGTTTCCTTATATCGAAAGCCTTGAACGTACCAAGCTCAACGGAGCCGCGGTGCCGTTCTCGTGTTTCGGCAGCGTGCAGAACCCTGTGAATATGATGCTCCGCGAGCACGACACCGCCGGTGATATGCTGCGGACGATGCGGGAAGCCACCAGCGACTACGCATTGCCCGAGGGCGCTTGCCCGAGTTATACCGCGCTTTTCACGCGGCTCGAAGCGTTTGAACTCGACCTTCATCAGCATATACATCTCGAGAACAACCTCGTTTTTCCGCGGGCGCTCGAGCTCGAGCGGGAGGTGTTCGGGGACTAACAGTTCCTTATGTCCGCAAGTGTTTCAGCAATAAAGGTCCGAACGCGCGCGATCGCGTTGCCGAACGAGCACGGCTCATGGGGTTTTCTCCTCGAGCCGCTCGTCGCGGGGCTCGCGATCGGCGCTTCGATGCCCGCCGCCTGGATCGGCGTCGCTTACTTCGGCGCGTTCCTGATGCGCCAGCCGCTGAAGATCTACGTTGCCGACCGCCTTTCCGGGCGAGATCTGCCGCAGACGTCGGCCGCCTTGCGTTTCATCGCATACTTCGGCCTCATCTATCTGGTCGGCGTCGCCGGAAGCCTCGCTTTCGCGGAATTGAAGAGCTTTGTCCCGATCCTGATCGTCGCGCCGCTCGGGATCTACCAGATCTATGCCGACGGCTCGCGTCAGAGCCGAAACCTGGTCCCGGAACTGACCGGCGCCGTCACGATCTCTTCTTCCGTCGCGGTGATGACACTCGCGTCGGGCGTTGCGGCGGAAACGGCTTACGCGCTCTGGGCGCTTTTCGCCGCGAGGCTGATACCGTCGATCGTTTACGTTCGCAACCGTTTGCGGCTCGAGAAGGGAAAGGAATCATCTTTCGTTGCGCCGGTCGTCGCGCACGTTCTGGCCCTCGCGTTCGTCGCCGCGTTGGCGTGGACCGGAAACGTGCCGAAACTCCCGCTCGTCGTCTTTGCACTTCTGCTTCTTCGGGCGGCTTGGGGGCTTTCGGCCTATCGTCGGAAGGTGAAGGCGATGCGGATCGGCGTTTGGGAGGTCGTCTACGGTTCCCTGACTGCGATTTCCGTTATCTTGGGTTATCATTTTCAGATATGAAGATGCCCTCAAGCCTCTACGGCCCGGTGAGATCATGGCGTCTCGGAAGCTCGCTCGGAGTGGATGTCCTGTGCGTCGATTCGATCTGTTCGTTCGAATGCGTTTACTGCCAACTGGGAAGGATCAACCGCGTGACAACGGATCGCGCGGTTTTTGTTTCGACCGAAAAAGTGATCGCCGACCTTCGCGACTCGGACTGGAGATCGGCCGACGTCGTGACGTTTTCGGGAAGCGGAGAGCCGACGCTCGCCGCTAATCTCGGCGAGGTCATCGCGGAGATCAAGCGGATCACGGGAAAGCCCGTGATCGTTCTGACGAACTCGACTCTTCTCGATCGGGCGGACGTGCGGAGCGATCTCGCTCTCGCCGATCGCGTGTTCTGCAAGCTCGACGCCTGGTCCGAGGACTCGCTGCGGCGTTTCGATCGGCCGGCGCCGGGCATCACGCTCGCCGGGATCGTCGACGGAATCCGTGAGTTCCGCCGCGGATTCGGCGGTTTCGTCGCCATTCAAACGATGATACTGAGACGGCCGGAGCCGCAAGAGCTGGCGCGTTTCGCGGATATTCTGAGCTCGATCTCGCCCGACGAGGCGCAGCTCAATCTGCCGACGCGTCCGGTTCCGCGGGAGTATTTTGTCGAAACGCGGGGCAACGAGGTCGAATTCGACGAATCGTTCACGAAATTGAAGACGATCGGGGCAGGCGATCTCGAGGCGATCGCCGCCGATCTCAGAATTCGCACGGGCCTCGAAGTGGTCACCAGATAATGTCACGGCACGACTCCTCAACAAATACCGAATCGGATCTTCAGGATCGACAGATGCACAACATTGATATCGAACTGATCGAGATGACGCTCGACGTGATGAAATACGCGATCGGGCGGATCACCGACGCGAACCCGTCACTGGGCCATCCGATGAAGGAAGAGGAACTGCAGGCGATCGTCGGGGAAACCATCACGCCGAAGGGAATCGGCGGTGAAAAAGCGTTCAAGATGTTCCGCGAAACGCTTATGAAGGCTTCGATCTCAATCGATCACCCGCGCCACCTGGCGTTCGTCCCGGCCTCGCCGACACGCGCCGCCGTGATGTTCGACCTCGTGACCTCGGCCTCGAGCGTGCACGGCGCCTTTTGGCTCGAAGGCGCGGGCTGCATCTTCGCCGAGAATCAGGCGATGCGCTGGCTCGTTTCGCTGACCGGAATGCCGAAAGGGGCGTTCGGCGTTTTTACGAGCGGCGGCACCGAGGCGAACCTGTCGGCGATGGTCACGGCACGCGAAACGTGGCGTCGGAACGATCCCGCGAAACAAGGCCGGCGCGGGCTGATCATCGCCGCGATCTCGGCGCATTCGTCGGTGCGTTCGATGGCCAAGGTCATCGACGCCGATGTCATTTCGGTCCGGACCGAGGACAGGTTCGAAGCGTCCCAGCTGCGGGAGACCATCGATTCGCTCCCGCCCGAAGACCGCGAACGCCTCTTTGCGGTAATCGCGACCGGCGGCACGACGAACGCGGGAATAATCGACGATCTCGACGGGATCGGCAAGATCTGCGCGAAGGAACGCCTGTGGTACCACGTCGATGCGGCCTACGGCGGAGGGGCGCTCGCGTCCCGCACGGTCCGTCCGATGTTCAAAGGGATCGAACGCGCCGACAGCGTCACGATCGACCCGCACAAATGGCTGTTCTCGCCGTACGATTGCGGCGCGGTGATCTACCGCGATCCGGAGCTCGCGCGCGAGGCCCACAAACAGGAAGGATCTTATCTCGACATCATGTCGGAAAAGATCGCCCAAGGGTTCAACCCGGCGGAATACCAGATCCAGCTGACGCGCCGCGTGCGCGGGCTGCCGCTCTGGTTCTCGCTCGCGATGCACGGGACGGATCGATATGAAATGGCGATCAACCGCGGGATCGAGCTGGCACGCGTCGCCGGAAAGCTGATCCGCGCCAGCCGGCATACCCAACTGGTCCGCGATCCGAGCCTTTCTTGCGTGCTGTTCCGTCGCTTGGGCTGGACGGCCGACGACTATCTCGCGTGGACGTACCGAAATCACCAATCGGGTTACGCGCTCGTCGCGCCGACGAAGGTGAGGCACGGCGCCGAGACCGAGACCGTCGCGCGATTTTGCTTCATCAATCCCGACACGACGGAAAAGGACATCAAGGGAATTCTGGACACGATGAAGCGTTGAACGCGTAACTTCTACGGGTTGGCCCAATCCGCGATCCCAAATCCGAATTCCCAAATCCGATGTGTCGGCGCTCGCGCGACTGCGGATCAGGTTTTCGCCGTGTTCCGTGGCTTACGCACCACGGCTATGTTCTGCCGTCGCTGACGCGACTGGTTGAACGATGAATCCGCGGGTTGGTTGCAAGAAAGCGTCGCCGGTCACGCGACTCCGATCCCGATCGCGGTCAGTTCCGTCCGCTCCTCAAAGGCTTCTCGCCACGGATTGCGAATCCTCCCATATTAATCTGTGTTTTGTTCGCGAAATTCGCGAAATGCGTGGCAAGATCTCTCGAATGCGTAATCGAGGATCACGCAAAATCCTGACGTTTTACTCGGCTGTGTATCGCTTTTCTCGCGGTGATTCTTGAATCTCCTTCGAATCATCTTTTTGATCTAGCGAGATTCCGTTTCAACTGAACCAGAACAATGCCGATTGCAGCCTAGGGCGCGTCAGACCTTTGCGTAGGTCAGTCCGGTCTGGCCCTGATACTTGCCGCCGCGGTCGGAGTATGAGACAGCGCAGTCCTCGTCGGACTGGAAGAAAAGGATCTGACCGATTCCTTCGTTGACATAGACCCGGAGCGGCAGGTTCGCGAGGTTGGCGATCTCGACGACCAGACGGCCCGTCCAACCGGCTTCGAGCGGCGTCGTGTTTACGAGCAGGCCGGCGCGCGCGTAGGTCGATTTTCCGAGCGCGATGCCGGTCACGTTGCGCGGCATCTTGAATGTTTCGACAGTGACGCCGAGTCCGTAATGATGCGGCGGGAGCAAATAATACAGCGCCCCGTCGGCGGTCGTATGGAGAACTGGCTCGATCAGCGAGAACTGCTCATCGAACCGTTTCGGGTCGATCTCCTTCGCGTGGACCGAAGAAAAGATCCGAAAACCGTCATCCGCGAGACGCATATCGTATCCGTAACTCGAACACCCGGCGGAGATTATCCGCCGGCCGTCGGCTTCGCGGACGAGTTCCGGCAGAAACGGCGTGATCATCCCTTCCTCTTCCGCCATCTTGCGGAGCCAAACGTCGGACTTGATCGTCATAGACTAAGAAAATAACCCATCCGTCAGCAAAAGAAAAACCGCGGTCCGAAAACCGGGACCGCGGCGTGGAATTTGGTAGAGACCCGTCCGTCCGGATCACTTTACGATATCGATGCTGAGACTGCCTTCTCCGACCGTGAATTTGAGCGGAACGCCGCCGTTGCCCGCTTTGGCGACCATCAGCCTGTCGGTAAACTTGTCAGTTCGCGTGCGCGGCTTGAGTTCGGCGAAATTGTTGACGATCGCGCCGCTGCGGAGGATCTCGGCGTCGAAGATCGAGTTCAGACCGGGCGGCAGGAGAACGCTCATTTTGCCGGAGGTGAGCGAGATGTCGGCGAACCTTCCGCGCCAGGCGCGGGTCGGGATCTTGACCGTTACGTCCCCGGTCCCGAAGATCGCCTGCACGGCGCCGCCGTCAAGCGACATGGACGCGTTGCCCTTTATGAAGTTGATCCGCATATTGCCGTCGACACCCGAAAGATAAAAGTCTCCGTCGCCGCCTGTGACGTTGAGATCGCAGTAGCGCGGCACCTTGATCGTGTAGTCGATCCGGAAAGGCAGTCCGATCAGGTTCTTCGGGATCTTCTTCCCGGATCTTTTCAGATAGCCTTTGTCGTGCGTGCCGACGCTTGTGATGCGCAAATGGTTGAATGTCGTGTCGAAAACGAATCCGTTCACCTCGGCGAGCCTCGCCAGATCGGCCTCGGTCGGGGCCTCGATCACGATCTCCGCCGAAACTTCGATCTCGCTCTTGTTCCAGCCCTCGATCCGGACCGATCCGAACGGCGCGCCGGTCACCGTCACGGTCCCACCCGCGCCGAAGTCGACGGTATCCGATTTGTATACCGTGCGTTTGACGTTTTGGGCCGAAGCGGAGATCGAAAGCGTGATCGAAATCGCGAGAAAGACGAACGAAGGGATCAGTTTGGTTTTCATTGCAGATAGCGGGGAACAAGGAGAGCGGAAACGAAGCCCAAAGATAGCTTAGCCACTAATGACCGGTTTGGTCAATGAAATTCTCCGGGTCCGAAAAACCCGCGGGTCCGGGTCCTGCTCAGCGCCTGATAAGTGAGATGCTCCCGCGTTGGTTGGTGACGGTCAGAGTCGCCGTGCCGTCCCCGTTCTTGCCGATCACCTGGCGACCGTCGCTGACGGCACGCAACGAGCCGCCCGAGAACGCTCCGAGCGATATGTTTCGCGTCGACGGCGCCGTCGCGACGAGTCTGAAACCGGCGTCGAAAGGGATCCTGACGTTGATATTTCCGCGCATCGAGACGAAACGGTAATTGCCGCGCGCCTGAATCTCCCCGTCGTAAAAGATATCGCCGATCACGTTCTCGGCGGCGACGTTGCTGGCGCCGATGTTGGTCAGGGTGATGTCGCCCTCGCTCGAGATGTTCGCCCTGACGAGCGTGCCGCGGACATTGCTGACATTGAGATTGCCGAGCCGCGTTTCGATATCCACCGAAGACGTGAACGGGACCTTGACCGTAAAATTGACGTTTCCGACCTCGTTGCGGCCTTGATTGTCGCGGACGACGTTGATCACGATCGTTCCGCTCAGGCTCTGGGGTTCGATGACGGCGGCAGGCGCTTCAAGATACGCCGAGATCTGGACCTGATCCTTGTTCCAGCCCTCGACGGTGACCGTGCCGGTGCGGTTCGTCAGCTGAAGACGAACATTCGCGCTCGCCGGGTAGGTTTTCGAGAATCTCTTCTGGGCGGCGACTTCGGACGGGCCGGCGGCGGCAAAGAAAAAAACTACGCTCAAAAGTGCCGTAGTTTTGATGATTGCCGCAATCCTTACGATCCGTCGCAACTTCGATAACATTTCCAACTTACAACTCCGAAAACTCGCGCAGCAACTCCATCTTTTCATTGAGCGCGGTGTCGAGCATATCGCCCGAAAGCTGATCCTGCGGATCCTGTTCCAGGATCAACGTATATTCCGCGACCGCCTGATTGATCTCATTCAGGTTGCGGTCGAACGCGTCGCGCAGATGCGCGTCCCACTGGCTGCGGCGCGCCTGAACGCGATTGTTCCAATACTCGATCGCCGCCTCGCGATCGCGCATCTTGCGCTTGACTTGCTCGGCCGGTGTCTCGACCAGGCCAAGCTTGCCCATTACACGGTCGACGATCGTCGGCTCCGGTCGTTCGGCAAGATCGTCGCCGGGCTGACTGTATTGGCGGATCCCGATGAAGGTCAGGAGCGAACTGACGAGCGCGATACCCGCGACCGCCGCGCCGACCTGCGCGAACGAAAGACTCCAGCGCCGCCCGGACGATCCCGCTTCGGCCTTTGCTTTCTGTGCTTTGGCGGCTTCTTCGCGCGCCTCGTTCTCAAGGATGTTGTTGATCCGCAACCAAAGCGCCTGCGGATTCGGCGGAACCGCATTCTCGTCCGATTCGAGCCGCGATACATCGACGAGCATCGCGATGTCCTCAAAAACCTCCGCGCACTGGGGACAAATCGCAAGATGGTCGCGAACCTCGACGGATTCGGCCCCATCGAGGCCTTCATCGAGGTATTCGCTCAAAAGTTCTTGACATCTATCGCAATTCATCGCGTTGGGGGATCGCTCGATCCGTTCTCCTTGCCGAAATCAACGGGCTCATTCAATAGATTGCCCGGGGCTGAGATAGGTTGCCCCGGGCATTGAAATTCAACCGTTCTGTTTGATCAGGAGGCCGCGAAGTTTCAAACGGGCCTTGTGGAGTTGGGATTTCGACGTGCCGACCGAAAGCTTGAGCATCCGTGCTATCTCCTCGTGCTCGTATCCCTCGACATCGTGCAAAAGAAACACTTTCTTGTAGCCCGGAGGAAGTTGCTCGATGGCCTTGTTGAGCGCCAGGCGGTCGACGATCGGCATCTTGTTAGGATTCGCCGTTCCGGTCACGATCTGGTCGGGAATCTCGCCGCTTTCGCTGACCTTCTCGTTCTTGACGCTGCGGCGGCGGAAATGCATCAGGACCTGATTCACGGTCAGCCGGTGAAGCCACGTTGAGAACGCCGAGTCGCCGCGAAAGCTTCCGATCTTTCTGAAAAGCTGGATGAAAACTTCCTGCGTCAGATCTTCAGCCTCGGTCTGGCTGTTCGTCATCCGGAGGCAGAGCGAAAAAGTGCGACGGTGGTAGCGCTGATAAATGAGCTCAAAAGCCGCGAGATTGCCCTTGGCAGCAAGGCCGCAGAGCGTCAGATCGGCCGCGTCGGCGGCGACCGGAGAATCGTCCGCGACGGCTTGAAACGCAGGAACCTCAACACTCTCCTCAAACTCGAAAGCGCCGTCGCGCTCGATTACCGAGGTTAGATCCATAGCCGCTCCTATAAAACTTGGGTCTGAATTCAGTAGATCTTCGCCGTCTATGATGTCGTACCTCCAACGCCGGTTGCTTTGACTGCGATTTATTTTAGGCGGAAAGACGCGATTAGTAAATGGTTTTCCGTCGATTTGGCTTCGGCGGGACGTGAACCTCGGACAATATTCGGCTCCGAGTTCAAAATTTGACGACCTTCTTTGAGTTTTTTGGCGCCAGCTTGTAAAATTCTTGTTTCGCCATGAGCGACGAATCCGGGACGTTCGAACAAGAAGCACCACAGCTTTCGCACCGGCGCATCTTGATCCTGATGGCGGCGGTGATCGTTGTCGGAACGATTCTTGGATTCGCATACCGCTCGCCCCGCTTCGGATTCGGGTTTTTGCTCGGCGGTATCTTGGCGGAAATAAATTACATTTGGCTCAAGGGCGCGTTGAGCGGGATTTTTGAGAAAGCCATCCGCGACGGGAAGAGACCGAAGTTCCTGATCAGCCGGTATTTGCTGCGATACGTTTTCGTCGCGGCCGCGCTGGCAGCGGTCTATCTTTCGCGGGTTGTCGATTTTCCGGCAGTTTTGGCCGGTCTCGTGAGTCTCGCCGTGGCGGTGACCATCGAGGGGATCATACGTTTATTTTTGATCGTTCTTAACAAAAAGGAAATTTAGCGATGTTTCTACTAGCGGAAGGCGGACATCATACGCCCCTGATCGTCGAGTTCGTCAATCATTATCTTGGGAAGCCCGTGTACGAGTTTCAGCTCACGTACACGAAGCCGCTCTGGGACAAACTGTTTGCAAAGTTCAACACCAACGCCGAAGCGATCTTCGGCCCGTACACGGTCGAGAATGCGATCCCGTGGTACACGATAATGTTCGTCATCGCGTGTATCCTGACGGTGGTCGCGGTCTCGATCCTGAGGGGCAAGCTCTCTTCCGAAGATCCGACTCCGGGCCAGCTGACGCTCGAGGCCGGATTTTTGGCGTTGAAGGATATGATCGTCAGCGTCGTCGGCGAACACGGATTCCGGTATTTTCCGGTTGTCGCGACGTTCAGCTGCCTTGTCCTGATCTCGAACCTGATGGGGCTTTTCCCGCTGTTCATGGCGCCGACCGCGCATATCAGCGTCACGTTTGCGCTCGGCATCTCGTCGTTCATTTATTACAACTCGGTCGGGATCCGCGAGAACGGCTTCGCGAAGCATCTTGGCCATCTAGCCGGACCGAAGCTGCCGGGCATTATGGCGTTGATCATCACGCCGCTGATCTTCGGGATCGAGTTGATCAGTAACCTGATCCGTCCGCTGACGCTGTCGATCCGGCTTTTCGCGAACATGTTCGCCGACGAACAGATCGCGATGCAGATCTCCGGGCTTTACGCCCCGTTCACGCAGTTCTTCCTGCCGATCGCGCTGTTGCCGCTGGCGGTGTTCGTGGCATTTGTCCAAACGCTCGTTTTCACGCTGCTCTCGATGATCTACATCAGCGAGGTGACGCACGGCGATCACGGCCACGACGAAGAACATCACGCCGACGAATCGCACTCGGAAGTGCCGGTCGCGGCCTAGGATTTTTGAAAGGATTCGGTCCCGAACGGGCCCGATGGACGGCGATACGACCGGGTTCTGCAGATCATAGCAGTTGAAGCCCGCACGCATCAGGAGCCTTGACTCTACGTGAGTATAAATCAAGCGCATACCGGAAGTGAGGCGAAATCATAACCACCGCGGGATCCGACAGATCGCCAAACAACACAAAACACAGGAGATAGAAAGAAAATGAACAAAATGAAATACGTTGTTTTTGCGACGCTTCTTTTGGCGCTGATGTCGGTTTCGGCCTTCGCGCAGGGCGGCGCGGCGGATAACGAATCGACCGTTGCGGCCTACAAGGCCATCGGCGGCGGTATCGGTTTTGGTCTGGTTGCCGGCCTTGCGGCGATCGGTCAGGGTCTTGTCGGTTCGCGTGCCGCCGAAGGCGCGGCTCGCAATCCGGGCGCTGCGGGCACCGTTCAGACGCTGATGATCATCGCGCTGGCGCTTATCGAATCGCTCGTGCTTTTCGCGCTGCTGATCGTTTTCGTCAAGCTCTAAACCGGAGCTACGAACCGAATTCGCGGACAGAGTTTGAGAGAACTTTGTCCGCGATTTTCCTTTTTCGGCACGATCTGTCCGATTTGCCGGATTTTCAACTATACTTTTGATTGCGGAAACGATCGAACCGTGCGAACGAAATCGTCGTTTCCGAAATCTAAGCATCTATGGTCGACCAATTTCTCGGAAATGTTTTGGCGGAAAAGTACCGGATCGATTCGGTGATGCGCGACACCGACCTTGGTCGGATCTACCACGGCACGCACCTTTTGATGGACAAGCACGTCGCGGTGAAGATCCTCTCGCCGGCGCTCGCGGTCGATGAGAACATCGTCGAGCGATTCTCGCGCGAGGCGCGCGCCGTTTCCAACATCTCGCATCCGAACATCCTGAACGTGACCGATTTCGGATCGGATTCCGACGGCACGGTCTTCATCGTTTTCGAGGATGCCGACGGGCTTTCGCTCCGCAAACTGTTGGCGAACGACGAGCCGTTCCCCGCCGAACGCGCGATCCAGATCGTTCGCCAGATCGCGGCCGCGCTCGCCGCGGGTCATATCAAAGGCCTGGTCCATCGGCACCTGACGCCTGACAACGTGCTGGTCAACGATGCTGACGAAGTGAAGCTCCTGGATCTTGGCGCCGGAAGCGAACCCGTCGACGGCGAGTACACGACCGATCAAATCCGCTATCTTTCGCCCGAGCAATGCGCAGATCCGGGGAACGGCGACGCGCGCTCGGACATTTACAGCCTCGGCGTGATCTTCTACGAAATGCTCGCCGGCGAAGCGCCGTTTCAAGCCGAGAACACGAGCGAATTGATGCTCAAGCACGCGCAGGAGCCGCCGCGGCCGCTTTCCGCGTTCCGTCAGGATCTTCCGCCGGAGGTCGAGCCTGTGATACTGCAGACGCTGGCCAAGAATCCGGACATGCGCCATCAGACGGCGGTCGAACTGATCGACGATCTGAATCACGCCTCGCGCGGACTGGCGATGGCCGCGGCGGCGGCTCCGAAACTGCCGCCGGGCTCGCCGAACAACATCTGGAAAACGGCGTTCATCGTGCTCGCCGGGATTTCGCTGCTTTCTGCGGGACTGATATGGGCGACGTCGAGCCGACAGACCGATCCGTCGACATTTCAGTCGGACGCGAACGCGATGCCCGTCCAACCCATCGGGCCGGCTTCCGGGATCAATGAACGGGGATTGGCGAACATCGCCCAAGTACCGCTCGACTTTTCGTCGAATTCGAATATGATGCTCACGATGCCCGACACGCTTTCCGGTGGGACGAGCAATCCGCTTTGGGATCAGGGCTACATGCCGCCGGGGCCGGTCTACATTCCTCCCGCCGGAAATATGATGACGGTGGGACCCTGCGACCCCAACAATCCATTCATGCAGTGCGACACGGTTGTTGTTACGCAGCCGGCGAACACGAACGTCAACGCGCAGAGATCGCCGTCCCCGAAGCCGTCGCCGTCTGTCCAGGCGAACACGGTATCGACCCCTGCTCCGACGGAATCGCCGAAACCGCAAGCAACGCCGGCCGCCACGCCTGCAAAGACCCCCGCGCCGAAACCCGTGACGACGCCGGCGAAACGTACCGAAAGCGGCAAGACGCAGGACAGCGAATAGGCGGGTCAGATCGTGAATACGGCCGCAAGAGCGCGTCTCAGCGTCTCTCCGTCGTCGATCGCGATACCGTTTTGAGCAACAGTGCAGGGAATTTCGAATCCGAATCCGCCAAGCTTGACGCTGTCCTTCGCGGTCGTCACAAGCATTTCCGCATTCTTCGATCGGGCCTCGCCGACGATCAGATCGATATCGCTTTGAGAATAGTAGCGGTGGTCGGGAAAACTCATCTGGCCGACGACGTCTAAGCCTTCCGCTCTTAACTGATCGAAAAAGTTCGACGGATTGCCGATCGCGCAAAAAGCGAAAACGCGCCGCCCCTCAGGCCCGCCGACAGAGTTGCCGTCGATGCCGGCAAACGCCTCGAACTCGTTCCGCCCGACCACGATCGGGCAATCGGCAT
>CAZARD010000031.1:31389-38596 GCA_964487505.1 uncultured Blastocatellaceae bacterium
ATGCCGGCAAACGCCTCGAACTCGTTCCGCCCGACCACGATCGGGCAATCGGCATACGATCTGATCTCGGACCTGATCCCGGCGAGGCCCGCTTCATCGATCAAGTTCGCCCGTGTGACAACGATCAGTCCGGCCCTCGAAAGTCCCGAGAGCGGTTCGCGCAGGCGGCCGAAAGGGATCGTCCTTCGCCCGCCGAAAGGATTCGTCGCATCGATGAGGACGATATCCAGATCGCGGCGCGCCCGGCGGTGCTGGAACGCATCGTCAAGAACGAAAACCGTCGGATCGAAGTTCGCGATCGCGAATCCGGCCGCCGCGACGCGGTCAGCATCGGCGATGATCACCGCCTTTCCGTCCAAAGCCCGTGCGAGCTCGACCGGTTCGTCGCCGCCCTCGCGGGCATCCGCCAGAATCGCGTTTCCATCGCAAACAACGACGCGTTCACGCGGGTTCGATCGCTTGTATCCTCTTGAGATAATGCAGACACGCTCGCCACTTTCGATAAGCAATCGCGCCACAAGCGCGACGAACGGCGTCTTGCCCGTCCCGCCGACGGTTATGTTGCCGACGCTTATCGTCGGCCGGCCGAGATCGAACGACTTCAACAGGCCGCGCTCGAAAAGAGCGCTTCGCAACTCGGTTACTTTTGAATAGATGACGCTGAACGGCACTGAAAAAATGGACCTCGGGCAACGGGCTTTATCAATTATCCCGGATTACGCATTTTGAGAACTTCTGCCGCGGATTTCACGAATTTCGCGAACAAAACGAACAAAACACAAAATAATATTTGAGAATTCGTGCAATCCGTGGCGAAAAGCCGTTAAGTCATCTTATCGCGTAATATGGGATTATCCATTTTCAACTCTCGATTGCTACCGCTTGTTGGTCGTCTGGATCAGCCTTTCAAGCTTGTTCTGCGCCTGGCCACTGTCTATCGCCTGCTCGGCAAGTCGCGCCGCGTGAACCGGGTCCTTGGCGATACCGCCGACGACGAGCGCCGCGGCCGCGTTGATGACAATCAGCGAACGGGCCTCGTCGCGGCGCTTGCTCGCGAGCACATCGCGGATGATATTCGCGCTCTCTTCGGCTGACTCGACCTGCAAATCCACGATCGGTGCCCGCTTGAGCTTGAAATCTTCAGGCGAGAGTTCGAATTCGCGGAGTTTGTTCCCGATGATCTCGACGACGGTCGTCGGGCCTGACAGTGTGATCTCGTCGAGCCCGTCGGAGCCGTGAACGACCCACGAGCGTTCGGTGCCGAGCGTCGCGAGCGCCTGAGCGATCGGTCGCACCAGCGCCGGATGCCAGACTCCCAAGACCCTCTTTTGCGGATTCGCCGGGTTCGCGAGGACGCCCAACAGGTTGAGCGATGTCCGGATTCCGAGCGCTCGCCGGACATCCCCGACCCTTCGCAGAGACGGATGGAACTTCGGGCCGAACATAAAGCAGATCCCCGCGCCGCTGAGGCTCGTCTGCGCGACATCGGGCTCGCTCGACACCTTGACACCGAGCTTGGCGAGTACGTCGGCGCTCCCGCTCCGGCTGGCGACGGCGCGGTTGCCGTGTTTCGCGACGATCAGCCCGGCCCCGGCCGCGACGAACGCCGCCGCGGTCGATACATTAAAAGTCTTCGCGGCGCTCGATCCGGTGCCGGTGATGTCGACCAGATTCTTATGGCGCGCCGTGATCCGGACCGCATTCTCGCGCATCACCTTCGCCATTCCGGCAATTTCGGCAAAGGTCTCGCCCTTTGCCACGAGCGCGACGAGGGCCCCCGCGATCTGCGCCGGGTTCGCGTTATGGTCCGTCAGGGCCCGGAAGAAATCGCACGCTTCCTCGAACGAAAGATCGTTGCCGCGCGTCAGTCGGTTTAGAAACGGAAAAAGCGGTGTGTCGGCCTTCGCGTTGGTTGGGCCGAGCGGGACGTCGAGAAACCAATTGGATCTGGACATATCGTCAATTCTACGCGGGAAGATCGAAAGTTGAAACCGACGGTCGTGCGTCGCTTCAAGATCCCGGAATCGACGCTCTTACGGCAAACGGCCGTTGACTTCTGATCGGCACCGTATCGTTCGGTACCATCAGAGATCCAGAAAGTTCTGCAAGAGTTTCTTGCCTTCCTTCGTGAGGATCGATTCCGGATGGAACTGTACGCCCTCGATACGGTATTCGCGGTGCCGGACGCCCATTATCAGGCCGTCCGGCGATGTTGCCGACACTTCGAGGCAGTCCGGAAGGCTCTCGCGTTCGATGACAAGCGAATGGTACCGCGCGGCTCGAAACCGATAGGGAAGATCGGTAAAGATCGTCTTGCCGTCGTGACAGATCTCGACCGGTTTGCCATGCACCGGCTCGGGGGCACGCACGACGCGACCGCCGAAAACCTGACCGATCGCCTGATGTCCGAGACATACGCCGAGGATCGGAACGCCTTCGCCGAGCGTCCTCAACACCTCGAGCGAGATTCCGGCATCGTCGGGAGTTCCCGGGCCCGGCGAAATGAGAATCTTCTCCGGCCTTAATTCACCGACGATCTCGTCAAGCGTTACCTCGTCGTTGCGGCGCACGCTCATTTCGGCGCCCAACTCGCCGAGATACTGGACAAGGTTGTACGTGAACGAGTCGTAATTGTCGATTACGAGCAGCATAGATCTACTGTAGCAGTTCGATCGCTTCTTTGTTGTTCGCCTTTTTGGCCAGATCGAGCGCCGTCTTTCCTTCCTTGTTCTTGATTGATTTGTCGGCGCCTTTTTGCAGGAACAGCGTCATCATTTCCTTCAACTGGTCGCGTGGGATCTTGGTGTTGCCCGCAAGGAACATCAGGACGGTCATTCCGTCCTTTTCGGCCTGATTGATGTTCTGCATCTTTTCGACGAGCATTTTTACGACCTCGAGATCCGATCTGGTCGCTATCGCGTGTTCGGCAAGCGGAATCGCACCGTCCGCATCGGCCTGATCAGGGTTCGCTCCCTTGTCGAGGAGTTTCTTCACGAACGCCTTCTTGTTCAACAGGATTGCGACATAAAGCACGGTCTGGTTCTTCGTTCTGCCGGCGGTGCCCGTGCTGTTGGGATCGGCGCCCTTATCAAGAAGAAACTCGAAATTCTCGAACTTCTGGTTCTTGAGTGCGACAAACAACGGCATCCCGTCATTCCCGTCCCGCAAGTTGAGATCGGCCTTATCGGCGAGGACCTTGACCGTCTCGACAGTCGAATTTACGGCCGCGAACGTCAGCGCCGTTTCGCCGGCCTTGTTCCGCACGTTCGGGTTCATTCCTCCCTGGAGAAAAAGCTTCACGTTCGCGGCCTCGCTCTGTTTCAATGCCTTGAAGAAATCGTCTTCGTTGAAATTGAAACCGCGCGCCTTCAGCAAGCTTTGCGCCATTTCAGGAGTCGTTTCAGTCGCGCGCGGTCCGCACGCGGCGATCGTGACCACCAACAGAGAGATCAAAGCAAAGTGACGTTTCATATTATTACTCCTCGTTGAAATTCTCAGCCAGATCGACGGCCCTGACCAAGGCCCGTGCCTTGTTGATCGTTTCCTCGTATTCTTTTTCCGGGACAGAATCCGCAACGACACCCGCTCCCGCCTGGATCGACGCCGTTCCGTTCTTGAGACGGATCGTTCGGATCGCGATGCACGTATCGAGATTCTCGGCGTAGTCGATGTAACCGATCGCGCCGGCATAGACTCCGCGGCTGTCGGGTTCAAGCTGTTCGATGATCTGCATCGCGCGAACCTTCGGCGCGCCCGAAACCGTTCCTGCCGGAAAACAGGCGGCGAGCGCGTCGAACCTGTCCTTATCGCTTCGAAGTCTCGATTGCAGGCTCGTCACGAGATGCTGAACGTGCGAGTATTTCTCGATCTTCATCAGCTCGGCGACTTCCACCGAGCCAAAATCCGAAACGCGGCCGAGATCGTTGCGGCCCAAATCGACGAGCATCACGTGCTCGGCTATCTCCTTGGCGTCGGATCGAAGGTCCTCGGCGAGGATCCAATCCTCGGTTTCCGTCGCGCCTCGTTTCCGGGTCCCGGCGATCGGTCGGTATTCGACCTTCTTCCCGTGGCATCTGACGAGCATCTCGGGCGACGCTCCGATCAGCGTCTCGCTGCCGAGGCTGACGAAGAACATGTAGGGCGAAGGGTTCGTCGTTCGTAGGGCGCGGTATATATTGACCGGGTCGGCCGTCGTTTGGCGCTTGAACTTCTGCGAAAGCACGACCTGATAAGCATTTCCGGCGAGGATGTGTTCGCGGATCGCATCGACCGCAGAGAGAAAATCGGCCTTCTTCCAGTTCGATACAAACTGGTTCGACTCTTCGATCCGATCGGCAACTCGCGGGACCGAAACCGGTTCGCGCAAGCGTTGCTCGACCGCTGCCGTGCCGGCAACGGCTTCTTCGTAAAGCGTACGGAGCCGGTCCTGGTCGCCTTCGGCCTCGTCGGTGAAAACCGTCGCGACGATCTCGATTCGCTGCCTCAACCGATCGAAGACCAGCACCTTTCGGAAGAACATCCAGGCCGCGTCGGTGCGGTCGGACGGCGGCCGTTCTCCAATCGCGGGTTCGAACCACCGGACCGAATCGTAGCCGAAGAATCCGACTGCTCCGCCGCACAGCGGAGGCAGTTTCTCACGGCGCGCCAGTTTGTAGCGTTTGAAATGGTTGCGGAGAAAATCGACGATCGTCCGGTCCGGGTAGGTTTTGTGCGATTCGCCCTTTTCGAGGATCGTCAACGAATTTCGCGAGAAGACCGTCATAAACGGATCGGCCGCGAGAAACGAGTAGCGGGCGATTCGCTCTCCACCCTCGATCGATTCGAAAAGAAACGAACGAGGCGAGTCGGCGGCGATCGCAAGAAACGCGCTCACCGGCGTTTGCAGATCCGCCAGCACGCTGCGCACCACCGGCACGACATTGCCTTTTTCGGCTTCGGCGAGGAATTCTTCGTATGAACTGGGTGAAAGGTTCGCCATCGCTTTTTGTTCGTCTCGGGGTGGCGCGGTTCAACGCGATCTATTGCGCCGGCGAGAAGATCTTCGGGGACTGGTAAGTGACGCCGAAAGTAACGCCCGTTCGCGGGCTGAACTTCGTCAGCCCAAAGACGGCCGCGGTGTCGAACCGGACGCCGGACGCGCGGATCTGGGTGCCGATACGGAACTGTCCGACACTCTCGGTTCCGAGCGGAACGTTTGCGCTTCGCGTATTGATCCGGCCGTTGACCTCGCTCACGAGGTTTATGCGGTCATTGACGCGAAAGATCCCGGCAAGCCCGTAAAGCATCACGTCGTTCTGTGAGAAATTCGCGAGCGGCGCGGTCATGATGCCAAGGCCGACGTTGCCGAAGATATTCGCGAGCGGAGAACGGTTCGGCCTTTTCCCGAACTTCTTTTGGACTAGGATCTTGCTGAAGATATTGATCGTGTTGGTTCCGATTCCCTTCGCCTGATCGGTGTTCGGCATCTGGTAGCCAAACTTCATCCCGATCGCCGGCAGATTCTTCGTTTCATTCCGCAGTTTCACCTTTACCGAAACGACGAAATCGTCAAAATCGTGGGTCGAATTCCCGGCGATGTTCAGACGGATCGGCGAAGGCAAACTTTGTGAATTGATCGCAAGGTAATTCTGGATCGTGCCCTCGATCTGTATCTCGACATTGGGCGCGAAACCCTGGCGGATGCGAATGTCGCCGACGCGGGTCATATCGCCTTTCAACCCCGAAAGCGGCAACTTCACATTCTGCAGAAAATCGACTCCCGCCGAAACTTCGATCGCGCCGGTGTTCGTGATATCGACGTCCTCCGTAAGCAATGGACGCTGCTGCGCGAAGGCCGCGGCGCAGGCCGCGAAGAGGATCGAAAGAATCGGCAGGATCCGTTTCATAACGCTAATTCTGGCATTATTTTGCGAGTTTTGTAAATCGCGCCGCGGCGCTGCCGATTGAGGCATCGATGGACCGGGGGCAGGGCCGAATAAAACGGGCGTACATCGTTCGCCGGGTCAATCATTCTTGTCCGCCGCGTGACGGCGGTTGCTTTCCGCGAAGAAAAACCGGAAATAGTCCCAAAGCGACCAGATCGCGATTCCGACCGAGACCCAAAGGGCGCCGCGGCCGACGAGATAGCCGAAAACCTTCCAATCGTTCGATGTCAGCGAGAAACGGACGAGATTCGAGAACGCGGCCTGCACTTCGGCGACCTGCCAGAAGAAGACAGTCGGAAGGCTCCAGCCAAAATTCGAGACCGGCGGGTTGCCGTTCGCGCCCGCGACGAGCAGCGCCACGATCGCGACGCATTGCGCCCACATTTTGATCTTTCCGCTGGTCTGTGCCTGGATCACGATGCCATCGGCGGCGGCGACCGAACGCAGTCCGGTGATGATGAATTCACGGCCGAGGATGACGACGACCGCCCAGGCCGGCGCCAGATGCTTTTCGACAAGGACGATCAGCGCTGCGGAAACGAGCAGCTTGTCGGCGATCGGGTCGAGGAGCTTCCCGAGATTCGAAACCTGATTGCGCCGCCGTGCAAGATGTCCGTCCAGAATATCCGTGAACGAAGCGAGCAGAAAAAGCACGATCGCGAACGCGTAGCCACTGATTCCAAACCACTTGTCCGAATACGACGTGAGCAGCACGACGACCAGTAACGGAACGACGAGGATACGTGCCAAAGTCAGGTAATTCGGAAGGTTCACGCCAAGTATTTTAGAACCCGGAATTTCGGATTTTCAATCCGCGAATTGCGATTTGCGATCGCGACTCCGGAAAGAAGGATTCGGGCGACGCGAGATTCCAGGATTTCAGATCATCTGATTTTGGATTTAATATTTTGGATTTTGGATTGGGTTCGAAGAATACCTGAGTCTTTGGATTGTGACTTGCCAGTAGCTTAAGGGGTTGTGTCAAAACCTTCAGAAGTTTGAGTTCATGCATCACGATCAAGCGGCTTTTCTTCTTATGGATTGGAGGGTGTCCGAGAAGTCCGATTCCGGACGCGTAGCGGTCGGTCGAATTTAGTCGTTGGTTTCAACCCACGATTCGATGCGATTCGATTCCGCGTCGCGTCAGCGACGATTGAATCAGGCGTCGCTGACGCGACGGACCCGTCATCCCCGATTTCCGTGGGTTGAAACCCACGGCTAAGTTCGGTTTGTCGCTACGCGACCGGGAGCACGATCGCGGATTGCGACTTCGGATCTCGTTG
>CAZARD010000032.1:0-1469 GCA_964487505.1 uncultured Blastocatellaceae bacterium
TACTCAAGCACGAAAATATTCTTCGCGCTGCAAATCTCTTTCAGCTTCTTCGGCCAGACGGTGACCGAAACCTCGCCGAGATGGGCCTTCTTGAGTAGCGACATCACCGTGCGTGCCTGTCCGATGCCGCCGCCGATGCTCAGCGGAAGCTCGCCCGTGATCACTCCCTGATGATACGGCATCTTCAAGAAATCGAGCTGATTCGTCATCTCAAGCTGCTGCCTTAGAGTGTCGGCGTTGACACGAACGCCCATCGAACTCAGCTCGTGACGCCGTTTGGTGACCGGATTCCAGACCAGAATGTCGCCGTTCAGTCCGTGCATCGGCTTGCCTTCCTTCGAAACGGTCGGCGTCACCCAATCGTCGTAGTCGGCGGCTCGCATCTCGTGCGGATAACCGTCGGCAAGCGTCCAACCGATGCCGTAGATGAATACGGCCGGATACTTCTGAAGGATCGCCGTTTCACGCTGCTTGCGGGGCAGGTCGGGATACATTTCAAGAATATCCTCGGCGTGGATGAACGTGAGTTCATCGGGGAGGTTCGGATATTTCGTCTTGAGCTGCGGGAAGCGCTCCTGGATGAACAGTTCGGCCCCCTTGATGACCTTCCAGATCCGTTTCACGACATCGGTCAGAAAATCGAGGTTTCGCTGATCGGCCGAAATCGCCCGCTCCCAATCCCACTGATCGACGTATGCGCTGTGATCGTGGTCGAGGAAGTAGTCCTTGCGGATGGCGCGCATATCGGTAACGAGCCCCTCGCCGACGTTCATCCCGAACTGCTTGAGCGCGACCCTCTTCCACTTCGTCGCCGCCTGCACGACCTGCGCATCGACCGGATTGACGCCGTTGTCATTTTTGATATGGAATCCGACCGGCGTGCGCGATCCGTCGCGGTCTAGGTAATCATTGACGCCGCTGTCGACATCGACGATCAGCGGAACTTCGACGCGGATAAGATTGAGTTCTTCACAAAGGCCGTCCTCGATAAACCGCTTGACGGCGGTGATCGCGATCTGTGTTTCTTTCGGATTTAATAGCGATGTGTAATCTTGCGGAAGCACCTTCTCGACATCGGTGTAGTTCCCGATGCCCGGGCCGGCGAGATCCGCTCTTTTATCCAATTCTGCTTGCATTTCAAATAACTCCTCCGTTCTGGATTAATGCGCCAGGGCAATAGATTTATTGCGAAGGTTCATCAAATATTTTACTCCCGTTTTCCGGGGAAAAAGTGAGCCGCGTCACCGGATCCGAAGGATTTTTTCGGAATGATCCGAGAATCGACGATGGGCGCCGGCTCCGTGCATTCAATCCCAAATCCGAATTCCCAAATGCCAAAAGGGGCTCGCGCTGCGAGCCGGCCCCCTTACTTCGTGCGGGGTTCTGCATTCAATCCCAAATCCCAAATCCGAAGTCCCAAATGCCAAAAGGGGCTCGCGCTGCGAGCCGGCCCCCTTACTTCGTGCGGG
>CAZARD010000032.1:1569-7569 GCA_964487505.1 uncultured Blastocatellaceae bacterium
CGCTGCGAGCCGGCCCCCTTACTTCGTGCGGGGTTCTGCATTCAATCCCAAATCCGAATTCCCAAATGATTTGACTTTTCCCACGCCTCTCGCGAGAATTTAGGCTATTACAAGGAGGTTGGCTTGCCGGCGTTCGCCACTCGAATGCCGGGAAAAACAGAATGGACCGCACGCCTGACGGCTCACCCGGAGCACTGAACACTTCACTTCCGTACGTCGCGTGGGCGATGGCTCTGATCGGTACGGTCGGAAGCCTTTTTCTTTCAGAAGTGATGGAATTCCCGCCGTGCACGCTGTGCTGGTATCAGCGAGTCGCGATGTATCCGCTCGTGATCGTCATCGGCGCCGGAATCGTGATGCGCGACCCGCGGATGCGAACCTATTCGCTGCTGCTTGTGCTCTGTGGTCTGCTGATCGCGGTCTACCACAATCTGCTCTACTACGGGTTCATTCCCGAGACGCTGACACCGTGTTCGGAAGGCGTTTCCTGCAGCGCGCGGCAGTTGGAATTGTTCGGCTTCGTCACGATCCCGCTGATGTCGCTCGCCGCGTTCATCGCGCTCGGTCTCGTTCTGTACTTCTACAAGCCGGGAAACAATGAAAAATGAAGTCAAGTTGCTGATCGTTATCGGCGTGGTGATCGTCGGCGCGGGCCTGATCGCGATGAACTATTACCGCGGCTCGGTCCAGAACGTCCGTGTCACCGGAAACTCGAACACCGGGTCCCAGACACTCAACCCCGAGGTCCTGGTCAGGCCCGACAGTCCGACGCTCGGACCGGTGAACGCGCCTGTCGCGATCGTCGAGTTCCTCGATCCGGAATGCGAATCCTGCGCCGCCTTCGGACCGAACGTCAAACGGCTCGTCAAAGAATTCGACGGCCAGACGAAGCTCGTTCTGCGGTATATGCCGCTTCATCCGAATTCGCGTCTCGCCTCGACCTTCCTCGAATATGCCGGGGAAAAAGGCAAGTACTGGGAAACGGTCGATCTTTTGTTCCAGAAGCAGCCCGAATGGGGCGAGCGGCACGGGGCGCCGGTCTCCGCGCAGCCGAACACGCGGGCGCTTTTTGAGGGCTATGCCGGGCAGCTCGGGCTCGACTGGAAGGAAATCGACGCCGCCTTCAAGTCCGGCAAGTACACCACGAAGTTCGACCGCGATTTGGCCGACGGACGCTCGATCGGCGTCCGGCAGACACCGACGATCTTCGTCAACGGCAAGCGCTTGATGCGTCTTTCGGAGTCGGACCTGCGGGCGCTGATCCAATCCGAACTGGGCCGCTGATGTGCTAGAATCCCGAAATGGCTAACCAAACGGCGGTCACGACCGAGTCGGGACTGACATATATCATCACCAAGAGCGGCGACGGCGCCGAGGTCAAAGCCGGCAACGAGGTCTCGGTCAACTACACCGGACTGCTGACGAACGGCGTCCTGTTCGACAGTTCGCTCGTCCGCAACGAGCCGTTCGCGTTCCCGGTCGGGCTCGGAATGGTCATCAAGGGTTGGGACGAGGGCCTTCAGCTGCTGCGCGTCGGCGATCACGCGACGTTCATAATCCCGCCCGAGCTCGGCTACGGACCGGCAGGAGCCGGCGGCGTGATCCCGCCGAACGCGACGCTTATCTTCATCATCGAGGTCCTCGCGGTCGACTGACGTCACGACGGCTTTTTCGCCGCCGTGATCTTGTCGACCTCGAAGACATAAGCGTTCTGCGACTCGCTGAGGACCATCATCCGGTTGCCCTCAAGGTTGAACTGGATGAAAGCCGATTCGTCGTCGATCATTACTTTCCCTCGGAACTCGCCCGACTTCAGGTCGAAGATCGAGATCTCGCCCGGAAAAGTTTCGACCGCGACCTGCTCGCGCGACGGATTCATCGCCGCGTTCCGGCCGAAGAACCGGTGGACCAACTGGCCCGTCTTGAGCGAGTATGCGAGGACTCGGCCTTCCGAGTCGTAAAGCATCAGCCAGTCCGCTTCTGAAAGGCCCGCCCCGACGTTGAACGAACGCTTGCCGGTTTCGACCAGAAGGGCACCGATTTCCTTTTGATTGTACGCGTCGAAAACCTCGATCATCCAGTCGCCTGTCTTGTCGCCAAGCGCGGCGGCTTTCGCCGCAAGTTCGGGCCGTGACTTAAGCGCTGCCTTTGAGTCTTCAGCCGCGAGATACCAGTAAATTATTAACCGTCCTGAATACCGATCGACGGAATATGCCGGCGCATATCCCTGAAAGTCGCGTGACCAGACGACCTTGTCGGTCACAAAGTCCTTCAACTCCCACCGGACCTCGCGACCAAGCCTCGCCCTCGCGGTGCGTTCCCGTTCGCGTTCAAGATCGCGAGAGTTCATCTCGTCGGTCTTCTTGCTTTCTTTCTCGGGCGGTTTGAGGCTCGTCCGTGTCAGCACGAAACGTCCGTACTGCCGCGCGCCATATTGATCGAGCTCGCGGATCGGCTGAACGACATTGTTCGCGGGATTCATAAGCACAAGACTGTGCGGCGTCGCATCGAGTTTTTCGAACTCGCTGACGGCTGCCCCGGTGTTATCAATGATGCCGTTCCGAAAACCGCGGACGTGAAGTTTTCGCTCTCCGGTTTTAAGGTTCCAGAGACCGCCTCGCGTTCTCGCCGAGACAAGCAACCAGTCGAAATTGTCGGAAACTCCGGCAGCCTGAAGCCCCCCGAGCGGCCCCACGGGAATTTCGATCGTCCCGACGTCCTTGGCATCGAATTTCTTTTCGGACTCGTTGTACTTGACCTCGCGCATCATGATCTTGCCGGATGCCGACTCGAACGCGACGATGTTGTTCCACATTGCGGCATCCTGCTTATCAAACCCGCTCGCGAGCGTCTTGGTTCGCATATCGAAGACTCCCATCTTCGACTGTGCCAGGGGTTTGACAATGACGTAGTTCGGGCTCGACGTCGCCTCGATCGATTCGGCGAAAAGCGCGAACTTTTCGAGCCGTTTGCCGCCCGGAAACGCGAAGATGCCGTTGTTCTCGATATCGTTAGACGGAATGGCGAGAATCCGTGCCGAATCCAGGAAGATGAACGGCCTGGCGGTCAGTTTTTTGAGATCTCCGCCGATATCTACCGGCTTCAGCGCTTTCGTATCCAATGCCAGCGCGGTGTTCTCGGAGCCTTGCACGACCATCACGTCGATCCGAACCTGGTAGCGGAATCGATTCGAACGGCTATAAATCACATACTGCGAGTCGGGTGAGAATTCAATTCGGAAGAAACTCGAGTCGTCGGCACTTTCGTTCCTCCCGGAAGCAAGCCAGAAGAAATACTCAAAACCTGTCAACTGATAGAATTCCTTCTTCTCCCAGATTTTCTTTCCCGTCCGCGTTTCGATCAGGTTGATGTTCAGGCGCGTATCGACGCAGGCGACGTAATTCCCGTCCGGCGAGAGTTTGTGTTCCCAGCAATCGCTTCGGACGACGAGTTCGCGGATCGCGACCGGACTTCTCGATTCCACGTTCCAGCGCTCGTACCTGAGATCGTCCGTGACGAAGACCACTTCCTTGTTGTCGGGCGTAAAGTTCGCATTACCGGCGTCCTCGACCCGGATCTGGAAGAGAACTTCCAACGGTTCGCGGCGCATCACGACGATCGAGAAATCGTCCTGCGCAAGCAGGTATTGCCCGTTCGAACTGAACGCAAGGTTCTTGACATCGCTCCGCAACTTGGGCGTGAGCTCGCGCTTGAAGACGAGGCCCGGCAACTCTTCCTTCAGTCCGGTGTAGCGGTACGAGACGACATCCGCCTGCCATTTCAGCCACTCGTTCGAATTCCCGGCAGTGCGGGTCTCGCGGCATCCGGAAGGCATCTGCGACGATGCCTTGATCATCTCGCGGAGCCGCTTTTCTTCCGGTCGTGTGTTTCCGAAGAGGTCGCTGAACCAGCTTCCCGTTTTGCCTTCGGCCTCGACCAGCCGGTCGAAGAAAGAGGTGAACGCCGCCGGATCGTATCCCGCCGCGGTCATCGCAAACAGCCCGAGCTTGTCGGCCTCGAGCTGCTGATCGTTCTCGTGGCTCCGCTTTCGGGAGATCTTCTTTGTCCGGTAGTTCTCGATCAGCCGGTTGAACTGCTCCTCGACGTCCTTTGGGCCGCCAAGCGCCGTGACGTTGAGGACCTTCCGGAGGTCTTCAGAGATATCGTTGGCGGCGTGATGCACGACCGCGTGGCCGAGTTCGTGCGCGATCACGCCGGCGAGCTCGTCCTCGCTGACCGCGAATCCGACCAGCTTGCGGGAAACCATCACGTGGCCGCCCGGAATATTGAAGGCGTTGGCCTCCGGGATGTCGATGATGTGAAACGTGAACTTCAAACCGGTCTGCGGCAGGTTCTTGACCAACCGCTGGCCGATCGCTTCAAGAAACGTCTGGAGTTTCTCGTCCCTGACGATCCGGATGTCGCCGGCCATGCTCTGCAGCGTCAGGTTTCCGAGAACCATCTCCTGCTCGGCGGTGAACAGATTGCTCGAATTGTTGTTGGCGACGATCGTCGGTGGCCGACATTCCTGAGCGGTGGCCGGAACCGAGAGGATCGTGAAAAGGAACGCAATGAGAAATGCGTAGGATCTGAACATAGATCGACTCCTGATTGTCAAAGGAATAATGTCTTGTGAAAAAATGCGGTCTTCATTCGCAATCTTAGCCAAATTCCGGGTCAATTGGAAGAAAGAAACCTGCCAAACTACGGGGATCGTCTTGGTGCGAAGTCAGGGCGGTCGCGACTCGCTCGCGCCGGACGCAACATTTTGGATCCGCGCGTTGCTTAAAAGAGTGACGTGCGGCGTAGCCGCCGGTGCGTTGATGGGCGCCGCGCGGAAAAGCAAGCTTTTCCGCACATCCGGGCGGCAAGCCGCACGGCACTTGGGGAGTCGGAGCCTGGATTCCGGACCGGAGTCAAGTTTGAATCTTGAGTATCTTGAATCTTGAATCTCTTGACTCTCTTGAATCTAGAATCCGTAGCATCTCAGATCTGAAGTTTCAGAGCCGGAATGGTTTGAGATCTGAAATCAGCGATTTGAAATTAGTGCGCGCGGTCGGGAGCACTGACGGTCGCAATTCGAAAGGCACCTCCCTGCTGTTCGCGATCTCCTGAGGTTTTTTTCGTACCGATACGCCACGAAATCAATTCCCCGAGTCTCCCGAATCATCAAAGCAACGGCGAACATTGTTCGATATCATCGGGTTCCTGCTCGTTTAGGTCGCAATTGATTTCCGATCCCGTATCCGAGGGTTTTCGTTATCGGCGCAATCGTGTAGTTTATTCGTGCGCGGCGTTTGGCATCGAAGATCGTCGCGTCCTGCAAATGGCAATGCGAAGAACGCTGTCGGAACGGATCGGGGACATGGCTCTCGAAATCGGCTTTCACAAGGTCGGCATCGTCCGCGTGCGGGCGCTTACGGAAGAACGCGCGCGGCTCGAAGAGTGGCTCGCGCGCGGATTTCACGGCGAGATGCGATGGCTTGAACGCGAGCCCGAGAAACGCGCCGATCCGACCGTTCTTTTTCCGCCGGCACGGTCCGTCATCGTCGTCGCGCTCAACTATTTCACGCCGCATTCGCATACTGGCGAGCCTGGAACAGGCAAGATCTCGCGCTACGCATGGGGCGACGATTACCACGACGTGATGCGGGAGAAACTCCGCGAACTTGAGTCGTTTGTTGCAACGCTCGCCGACAACGTCGAATCGAAGATCTGCGTCGATACCGCGCCGATCATGGACAAGGCGTGGGCGGTCCGGGCCGGAATCGGATGGCTCGGCAAACATTCGAACGTCATTACGCGCGAGTACGGCTCGTGGGTATTCATCGGCGAACTGCTCGTGAGCCTCGAACTGGACGAAACGGCGATACCCGAAGACGATCACTGCGGCACCTGCGCGGCCTGCATCGATGCCTGTCCGACCGTCGCGATCGGTCCGGAATACGTGGTTGATTCAACAAAATGTTTGTCATACACTACAATCGAACTTCGGTCGGA